>NZ_DJDC01000191.1:42188-42693 GCF_002430855.1 Acinetobacter sp. UBA5934
CAGATCTTTAATTTGCTGGCTCAAAGAGGGTTGCACCGTACACATGCGCTGTGCTGCCTTGGTAAAATTCAGTTCTTGTGCAACAGCAACAAAATAGCGTAAATGACGTAATTCCACGTGCCGGACCTCTCTTTATTTAGGTTGCTTCAGTGATGCCGAAACTGTGTATTTATAAACAAATAGCGTTAGTACAGTAATTCCAGCACAGAATAAATAACTCAGTTGATAACCATAATAGGCAATCATCAATCCTAAAATGACTGAACCGATTGCCATGCCCAAATCAAACAGGGTAAAGAATGTGGAAATGGCATGTCCCATACGCTGTTTGGCGACAGACTGAATGGCAATAGTTTGAAAACATGGAAACAGTGAGCCATAACCAATACCAATAAATATAGCAGATAACCAGAGCAGCCATTGATTGGAGATCAGACTGACCACGACCAGACCGATGGCAAAGAAAATAAAGGAAGGATAAATGACTGCACTGGCGCCCTTGCGA
>NZ_DJDC01000191.1:42845-62475 GCF_002430855.1 Acinetobacter sp. UBA5934
ACTGGCGCCCTTGCGATCATAAATTTTACCTACCCACGGCCGCACCACAATCATGGAAACAGCAAAGACAATGAAAAACAGGCTGGTATACGCCAGCAAATCTTTAGATTCGCTATACGCGGTAATGAAACTCATAATGCTGGAATATGCAAATGCAGTCAGCAATGCCACAAACCCAATCGGTATGGCACGTGTTTCAATAATGTCATGCCAACCCAGACGGTTTTTTTCTTGAGTCTCAGGCGTGAAGGCAACCTTGTCCTGCTGTTGTACTGGAATGATTAAACAGAAGAGAAAGCCGAGGCCAATTACTGCAGTTAACAATGCAAACAGCATCTTAAAATCAGTAAACTGCAGTACAGTTAAGGCAATTAAAGGTCCAAATACCACAGCAAGATTGGTCGACATGACAAAATAGCCCATGCCCTCACCTTTACGCTGATCTGGAATAAAATCGTTCGCTATGGGCACGGTCACGGTGGTTAATACGCTAAACCAGATGCCGTTAATAAACCGGATCAGCAATAAGGCCCACATACTGTCGGCAAATAAATAGCTAAAGGCGAAAATGACAAACAACAATTCTGAACCGCGAAAGGCGATTTTCTTGCCTAACTTTTCAACTATGAGTCCGGAAAATGGACGAACTGCAATTGAAGAAACCAGAAATAAAGTCAGCGCCAAACCTGCTTCCTTAACCGTTCCACCTAAATCCTTCATGATATAAATCGGCAAGACGGTTAATAAGGCATAATAATAGGTAAATAAAAACAGGTTATTGCATAGACACAATATAAACGAGCGATTCCACAGGCGCTCAGTGTTTGTCGTAGACATAATGACCAACTTAGCAGTAGCCTGGTGCTACTTTTGAACCAAAACAGGTTGCATTACCAGACTTACAAGATTGCTTATGTACGTTTCATCCGGCATGCAATTAAAGAAAATAATCTGATAATGAATCGGTCCATACAGCGTATCCAGCATCAGTTCAAAGGGATATTCGGCAATAATTTCTTTACGCTCGATTGCGATTTGAATCAACTTGCGGGTCTGTTCACGACGCGGTAATAAATATTGTCTAAAGAAATCACCGGCAGCTTCACGATGCTCTGCCATGACCACCAATAAGGCACGCCCGACTGGATGATTGAGTGCGAGGGACAATTTTAAAAGCTGCTGATTCAGATTAAATTCAAGACTTTGCTGAAAATCCAGATCAAAGACCGAAGCGGTTTGCTCTTTAAAGGCATCAAAAACCAGATCCGATTTATGCTTCCACCAGCGGTAAATGGTAGATTTACCTACACCTGCCCGAGCTGCAATATCTTCTACCGTTAAATGACTGTAGTCATATTCTTGTAGCGCTGCAGTTACTGCCTGCAAAATACATTGCTTGCGTCGGGAAGTTTTCTCTAATTCAGACATGAACCACCCAATCGAAACGATACGTATCGTTTCATATTAGGCTAATTTTTATTTCCTGTACAGACCTGATCATCCCTTTAAAAGCAAAAAAGACTGCTATAAAGCAGTCTTTTCATATATCAACTTTTAGTCGATTTTAATCTTTAATACAGTATTAGCATTGCGAGGTTTTTTTATAAATACTGCATGAGGGATGATGACTTTCTTGCAAACGTGCCACTTTACGATGTTCAGCAGCCTCGAAACGGCAACGTTTCCAGTCATTGTCCAGATTTAATGCCGGAATCTGTTTTGGTTTACCGTTTTCATCCACGGCCACCATAGTGAAGTAACAACTATTGGTATGACGTACGGTACGCTTCTGGATATTCTGTGCTTCTACGCGAATCCCGATTTCCATTGAAGTACGGCCAACATGGTTGACACTGGCAAGGAAAGTAACGAGTTCACCCACATGAATCGGCTCTTTGAAATTTACTTTATCCACCGACAAGGTCACCACATAACTGCCTGAATAACGGCTAGCACATGCGTATGCAACCTGATCCAATAACTTTAAAATTGTTCCGCCATGAACATTTCCTGAAAAGTTTGCCATATCAGGAGTCATTAAAACTGTCATGGTTAATTCAGACTGGTCATCTAATGCTGGAGCAATTTGATCTAATGGGGACATCGCGTTCTCTAGACTCTTTTATAGACAATAGTATAAGGAATGATTATATCGTTTTTCTGTGCATTAAAATGTCGAAATGGGCAATAAAACCATCATTATTATTTATAGTGATTTTACTATCATTCAAGAAAATATATATCTAATTCACCAACTCACTGACGCATAAGCAATTTTCTTATAGCCTGATTTTAATAGAATATTTGTTCTAAAAATAAGATTACAAAAAAATGGCGGCATATTTTAAAATGTACATTTGGATTATTACTCGACTACACAGGAATAAAGTGAAAAGTTAAAGTCATGTGTACATCAGTGCTATGGTTAAAGCTGTCTTATCAAACAGCTAAATAGCAATATTAGAATAAAATTAAGCCGTTACATTGCGCAGCATTTCTTTGGAAATATTGCCGTAACTCAATACATTTTGCTGGTCGAGCTGGGTTTCAACACTATAGGTGCCATCAGTATTTTCTGCAATTATAGTAAATACCAGATTTCCCATACTCGCCATTTTGACTTTTTGGCCTATGGTAAATTTTTCTATTTTCATATTGCTGCTATTCATTTAACCATCCTTACAGAAATATGTTTTAGCACCATTTCAATACAATCCAGTTTAGTCACTTTTGATTCATTGGTAAACTTAAATCATTGAACAAAAACATATTAATACAAAAATAATATAGAATGAAAGCTTTAATCGCTTAGTTTATTTTATTTAGTAATATCAATTAATTAGTTTATCTTTAGAGTATATTTCAGTGAGTTTTGATGATTTATCCATCAAAACCCACGTTCAAAGAGACTAAAACATAACAGCATCGCAATGATGAAATCGAATCCTTATCAAGATTCGACTTCATCATTACATTGTATTCAAGGTTCTAATCCTGAACGCTTAATTGCTGAATGGTATAACCGAATGGATAATGCTTTTGTTTCAATAACGTTGTAATTGTATTTAATTGATTCTGCGCTGCCTCTACTCCGGCTTGCATGGTCATTTCACGGCCTTTAACATCAAATATATGCCCTTTTTCCCTTAAGTCTGGCTGAATGATGATATCTGCGTGCTTGAGTTCTTCTTCAGCTAAACGGCTTTGCATAATATTGATATTTTGATTAAACATTCCCCAGACATTCCGGGTTTCGGTATGCATGGGTTGCGCCAGAATATCAACGGCAATCACAATATCCGCGCCTAAATCGCGTGCCACCTCTACCGGCACCGGACTCACCAGACCACCATCAACATATTCCTCTTTCCCAATTCTGGTCGGAATAAACATGCTTGGAATAGACACTGAAGCGCGTACTGCCTGTCCGGTATTGCCATAATTAAAGACGACTTTTTTGCCTTCCTTTAACTCGGTTGCGACCACGTACATGGGAATTTTTAAGGATTCCAACGGCGTATTATTAACTTGCTGATTAACGTAATTTTCAACTTTTTGGCCGTCAAAAAAACCTTTCATATCCAGCTTTACATCACGAACATCATTGGCTTTCATGCTTAAAGCAATAGTGCGTAGCTCTTCTGCTGTTTTGCCACTAGCATAAATGGAACCCACAATACTGCCTGCACTGGTGCCTACAATCAAATCAGGGTGTATCCCTTGCTGCTCCAATACCTGAATGACCCCAATATGCGCATAGCCCCGCGCGCCACCACTTCCCAGAACCAAGGCAACAATAGGACGGTTTTCCTGCTGTTTAAGTTTTTTAAAATTAATTCGGTCTGCCCGAACTTGAGCATCTGTAGCAGGTGGCTCAGATAGTCCTGTCGAACCAACAGTAAACTTAGGTGGAGTCACTGTTTGACATCCCCCTATACCCAATACTGCCAAAACAATAAAACTAAATTTGATGTTGCTCATGAACCACCTAAATATAAATAAAGCTGTTCGCAAAAAAGGCATACAGTTTAAGAATGATTAATTTGCAAAACTGTATTATTTCGTAAATTTATCATCAAAAAATAGCAATCCTAAAAAGACGATAGCGCATAGATTTGCCATCCCATATTTATATTATCTCATCTTTTTACCCATTTTTACTTATGGAAAAGATGGGTATTACACAATGCTAATTAGATGGCTTTAATATTAATTGGAGATTAAAAATAAATTTTCAAATAAAAAAGAGGCGAATAAATCGCCTCTTTTCAAATTTCCAGTTTTGAATTAGAAATTATATCTTGCCATTAAGCCTACACGGTTATCTTTAAATGACTGTCCAGCAAAGGTATCACGCTTACCATTGATATATTCAACACCTAGGTCAATTGGCGCAACTGGTGTATAGATAAAGTTAATCCACGCCTGTTGAACTTTTTCATTGGCTGCAGTATTAAGACGCGCATAGTCAGTGCCATCATCAGCAAACAATGCACCATAAGCCAATGTCGAACGTAAGTTAGGTAAAATCTTATAGGTTGCACCTACTTGAACCGCATTAAATTCATTCTGCTCAATACTGTTATTTGCAGAATCGACAGAATAAGCGCTGTTGCTACCATAGAGGTAGTTACCGTTACCCACAACATGCGAAACATCAGCAGATACTTTTAAAGGATCAGCAACTTGATAGTTTACCCCTGCAGCAATACCCCAACCGGTTTTGTCATCATCTGCTGTGGTCGATTTATAATTTTCAACTAAAGCACGTGCTGATGCTGAACCTTTACCCTCAGCAAAACCTTGAACCAATTTCGCAGTTAAATTAGGTAAACGATATTTGATGCCATCACCCGTACTATCGCCTTCTTCAGCTGAAACGAACAGTTGAGTTTGTGGTGCAAGTTTAAAATTGTAGCGAACTTGTGGAACACGTTGAGTACCACCACCCACGTTGGTACTGAAATCAATCATTTCAGGCGCATGATTTGACAGGAAGTTAGAGGTGGTTTGACCAAATAACCAGTCATTATAAGTTAAATAACCGTGACGTAAACGCAGTCCGTCATTCGATCCATTGGTATCAGCAAAGTCAACTTCGATTTTACCGCCAACCTTGTTGTCTGCCCCTACAGGTGCTGAAAAATCTAAACCAAAACGTGTTGTTTTACCGGTCGCGCGTAGCTTGTCGTTTACAGTCGATGTTCCTGCACCAGCTGTACCGGCTTTAGCCACATTACCAAAGTCGTTATCCGCACCTTCAATAATGTAGTTAGCATCGCCACGCACGAAACCATACAGGTTTACACTTGCGCCGGCTTTAGTTTTAAAGCCTGTTGCAGACGCTTCAGCTTTAGCTGCAGGCGCTGCTGCAAGTTGAACAGGTTGTGCCTTAACTTGCTCAATTTGAGTTTGTTGCTGTTGTTGAACTTGCTGTTGTTGCTGAATTAAAGATTTTAATGCTTCTACTTCTTTACGTAAGTCCTGAATTTGTTTTTGTTCAGCTGTACCGGCCTGTGCTGCGCTAACCATTACCGCAGTGACTGCCAATGCTAAACCCTTAGCCATAAATTTACCGTTACGTAATTGACCCATTGTTAAAATCTCCGATCTGTTAAATATCCGCATCCATGCATTCAGTCATTTTTAAAAACCCAATAAATCTATGAAAAAACAACATTCAAAAATTAACAAGCTTAAAAAATCATTGCATTTTCAGCTTATGAGTACAGTAAAAAAACTTAAAATATTATAAATTTACAACATGTGACAAATCACACATCATGCCAAATCTAGCAATTTTTAGCTTTTATTAAAATCATTTTTCCCGAACAATGATTAGTAAATGATCTTATTTTTAGATTCAATTAAAAAATAATTCGAATATTCATATATTTATACACATTTCGTATACAGCTTAACAATTAGACATTCGACTAATGTATATAGTCAAAGGATGTTAAAAAACTCATTTCAAAAGGAATTTTATGATTTTAGCGCAAGTTCAGAACGTGGATGCTGCTATTACTTCTCGCCATTCCGTGCGTGCTTTTTTGAATCAGCCTGTTGATCCGCATATGATTAAAGATATTTTAGCAGTAGCAAGCCGGGCGCCATCAGGAACCAATACCCAACCCTGGAAGGTCTATGTGGTTAGCGGAAAAAAGCGTGATGAAATGGTCGAGCGTGTATGCAAGGCACAACTTGAACTTTATGAAAAACCTGAACTTGCACAGCAGCATCAAGAAACTTTTGCCTACTATCCAGAAAAATGGATTTCCCCTTTTATTGAGCGTCGCCGTGAAAATGGCTGGGGTCTATATGGTCTCTTAAATATTCAAAAAGGTGAAAAAGATAAAATGGCACAGCAACAACTGCGAAATTTTCAACTTTTTGATGCGCCGGTTGGGCTGTATTTCACCGTAAATAAAGCCATGGGTATTGGCTCAAAAATGGATATTGCCATGATGATTCAAAACGTGATAATTGCAGCAAAAGCACGCGGGCTGGATACCTGTCCTCAAGCAGCCTGGAATCATTTTCATGGCATCGTAATGGATGTGCTGAATGCCCCGGAAGATGAAGAACTGGTTTGTACAGTCGCGCTTGGTTATGCCGACCCCGAACATATCGTGAATAGCTTTATTACGCCACGTATTGCGGTTGAAGAATTTACTGTGTTTATGGATCAATAATTGGCTTCAATAAAAAAGAGACCTGGTTTTCAGATCTCTTTTTTTATATTTAGGTATTAAAACTTTTATTCTGAAGCTGTCTGCTGAGCTGCATAATGGAAAGCAATGTAATTCCCACGAAGATCAACATCAAAATCCCCATATTGAGCAATGAATTCCAGATGAGAAAATTCAAAATCACGCCGCCAAGCAAGCCACAAGCAAATTGCATACTTCCCATAATGGCACTGGCTGTACCGGCTTGCGCCCCCTGTTCCGACATGGCCAATGCCATCGCATTCGGGCCGGTAAAGCCAATGCCTGCCACTGCCCAGAACATGCCCATCAATACTACCCATAATGGGCTATGACCAATAAAACCTGCGACAAATAAAATGGATGCTCCAATTAACTGAATGATGCCGCCTATTTTCAGGCGGCTCATTACCGAAAATTGATGACCCAGCTTTTTATTTAAGGTCGATAACAACATGATACCAAAGGCATTCAGGCCAAATGCATAAGCAAATTGCTGTTGAGTTAATCCAAAATCATCCATCAACACTGCAGCAGAGGAACTGATATAACAGAATAAAATGCCACCAGAAAAACAGCCGGCCAACATTGGCCATTTAAAACTCGGGTCTTTAAAAATACTGCCATATAGCTGAATAATCTGGGCGACATTCAGCTTTAAACGGTGTTCAAGCGGCAAACTTTCTTTAAAGAAAAAGTGTACACAGACTAAACAGATCAACCCAATCATAGTTAAAAAACCAAATACTGCCTGCCAGGCAAAGAACTTCAATACAATGGCGCCTAAACTTGGCGCGATAACCGGGGCAATTCCCATCACAATCATCATACTGGCAAAGGCCTGAGCAGAAGCCTGCATATCCAGACGGTCACGAATGGCAGCCCGTGCAATCACTACCCCGACACAGCCCCCAACCGCCTGTAATATACGTGCAGCAATCAAGCTCCACTCATTGCTGGCAAAAATACACAGCAGACTTGCCACCACGTAAAGTGCCAAGCCAAAATAGAGCGGGGTTTTGCGCCCAATCCGGTCACTCAAGGGACCATAAATCAGCTGCCCCAAAGCCAGACCTAAAAAATAAGCTGGCAAAGTATTGGCCACCATTTGCGTACTGACACCAAAATCCTGTGCCATTTGTGGCAAGGCTGGTAAATACATATCAATAGAAAGTGGACCTAATGAGGTCAATAAGGCCAGCAGCATAATCCATGCCGTGGAATATTGTTGTGTAGACTGTTGTTCAGACATATCGATATTTAATTTTTAAATGCAGGCTTTAAAGACAAGCTTACACTGTACATAGTATTATTTCTAAGGATTGAGAGTGAAATTTCACATAATTTACTTCTCCATACATAAATCCTCTGGTGATTAGGACATAACTTGAAATCTTGGCTGACGCGTCTTAAACAAGCGACTTATAACACGACATTTATGTATAACCTGCGCATGATTATTGCATTTGCAGGAACCGCCTTTGTGCCCTATTTTATGGGGCATCAGTTAGCCACCATTCCCTTGACCCTGGGTGTGGTTGCTGCCGGCTTAAGTGATATTGATGACCGCTTTTCGGTTCGCATCATGAACCTGATTTATACTTATATCGGCTTCTTTATTACTGCTGTTTCGATTTATTTTTTATTTCCTTATCCAGTTTTGTTTGCTCTCGGGCTGATTGTATCTTGTATTGGTTTGATTCTGCTCGGTTCCTTGGGACGGCGTTATGCGACCATTTCCTATGGTTGTCTGGTGATTTCCGTTTACTCGATGCTCGGTGTTGAGTTATTTGACAACTGGTATAGCCAAGCCTTGCTGCTGGTTGCAGGTGCTGCATGGTATGGCCTGATTTCCACCATCAGTTTTTTACTGTTTCCTGTGCGTCAGGTTCAAGACAAACTCTCACAGTGCTATTCATCACTGGGTGACTTTCTGTTTGCCAAGTCCAATCTGTTTGATGTCGACATGACCCCAGACAGTTATCAGCAAAGCATGATTGAGCTATCGCTGGAAAATGGCAAGCTGGTCGGCATTTTCAATGAAATGAAAACTGCGCTTCTCACCCGCTTAAAAGGTGACCGGGGGCAAAAAGATACCCGTCGCAGCCTGCAATATTATTTTGTGGCGCAGGATATCCATGAACGTGCAGATTCAGCGCACATTGACTATCAGAAACTGGTCAAAATTTTTGAACATAGCGACATTTTATTTCGCTTTCAGCGGATTCTTTCTATCCAGGCGAAGGCCTGCAAAGATTTAAGTCACAGTATTTTGCACCGGGAAACCTATCAACATAACAAACGCTTTAAACACGCTTTTGCCAATTTAAAGCTATCTTTGGAGAAATTGCGCTCTGAACAGCAATATGACCAGGTGTGGGTCAATGCGCTATTTTCTCTGTATCAAAATTTAAAGTCGATTGATGCGCAACTGCGTAATGTCGAAACAGAGCGGCATATCAAGTTTGATAAAAGCAAACATATTGAAAACCAGCTGAAAGATGATGATTTAAAAGGCTGGGATGATATTGTCATCCGCATCAAACAACATTTAACGCCAGAATCTGTGCTGTTTAGACATGCAATCCGGGTCTCTATGGTCCTGCTGATTGGCTATATTTTTGTGCAAGTGACCAATATTGAATATGGCTACTGGATTTTACTGACAGCTCTTTTTGTCAGCCAACCCAACTTTAATGCCACCAAACGCCGTTTACGCCTGCGTATTGTCGGCACTTTGGTCGGTATTATTCTCGGTTATGCCATTTTGTACTTTATCCCTTCTATTGAGGGGCAATTATTATTGTTGATTTTAAGTGGTGTACTGTTCTTCGAATTACGCAGTAAACAATATGCTCAGGCCACTGCCTTTATCACCATTCTGGCGTTAATTAACTTTAATCTGGATGGTATGGGCTTTGCCGCAGCACTACCCCGCATGATTGATACCTTGATTGGCTGTGCTTTGGCATGGTTCGGGGTCAGCTTTATCTTTCCGGACTGGAAATTCCGCCGCCTACCGCGCACGATCCGACGTTCACTCACTGCTCAATGTGAATATTTAGCCGAAGTCATTCAACAGTACAAAAATGGACGTAATAACGGATTGAAATATCGGGTGGTGCGTCGCGCTGCACATAACAATGATGCTGATGTCGCCTCGCTGATTTCCACTTTAGCGACAGAACCTGATTTTGATCCGACACAAAAAAGCCTGGCTTTTGAATTCCTGTGTTTGAATCATACCTTGCTCAGTTATATTGCTGCACTGGGTGCACATCGTGAAAAAATTTCAGATCAGGAAGTTCTGCAACTACTCGACCAGGCTCTGGATGACATTCAAGGTACGTTGTTAAAAGATGAACTACCCGACCTGACCGCACAAAATATGTTGCATACCATACGGCAACGCTTAAGCCAAAATAACGAAGATGATCAAAAATCTCTGATTGTTTTGCAGCAATTATCTTTAATGCTCAGTATTCTGAATCAACTCAGTCGTTTAAAGCAAAGTTTGAGCCATGACCGTGATGAAAAGGCCACCGAACTAGCCTCATTATAAATAGGATGATTTTGGAACAATATACTCACTGAATTGGTATAAATAATGCTAAACTTTTTACAGTTCTAGATTTGTTATTTTCATTATGACCGCGAAAAATTTATACGCTTATACCCTACAGCCTGTGAACTATGAAATTTCAGAGGCTGAACAACGTCAAGCTCAACTTGCCATCTGGCGTAGCACCAATAAAATCGGCACCAAAGCCTGGATGATCATGGCAGCCGTTGCTGTACTTTCGATTGTTGGCATCATCTTGCTGAAAAACTATTCCACCATTTTCTGTTGGGTGGCATTGATCTGTGTGGTTGCCTACTTCCTCGTGCGTAAATTCGGACTGGAATGGTACGTGAAACGCAAGATGAATGAATTTCCGGTTCAGGAAATTAAAGGCATTCGCTTAGGCGTTCAACCCCACGGCTTGATTATGCGTCAGCAAATGGGTGCCCAAGAAGGTGTCGGTGCGATTAGCTGGAAAGATGTGTATGAATGGTATAACACGCCTGATTTTATGTTGATTAACTTCAAGGTAAAAGGTCAGCAAGGTGCTTATATTTTACCAAAGCGTATGGATTCAAAGAATTTTTCATTCAATACAATTCGTAAGCACTTAACTGAAACTGTGGGCGAAGCAAAACAGATTTAAACGCTACTGCAAGCTAGACATAAAAAACCTCCAGACTGGGGGTTTTTTAATTCCGACCAAATTAAATGATAATGAGAATAGATATTACCTACAAAATCGATATCATTTTGAAAAAGTTCAGCTATAATTCAGGTTAATTCTGTCTATTCTCAGCATCCTCTTCGGTTATGTTAAAAAAAATCTTTTTCCAGATTCACTGGTTTCTTGGTATTACTGCCGGTTTAATCCTCTCGATTATGGGGGTAACCGGTGCCATTTACTCCTATGAACAGCCTATCCAGAAATGGCTCAATCCAGATAGTTATACCGTCCAGGTTGAAAAACAAGATAAATTAACCCCTGCCGAGCTGTATCAGCATTTCCAGAAAACTGATCCAGAGATGAAAATTAACAGCATCACCGTGGCCAAAGATCCGACCGCATCTTCGAGCATCAATATTGTGAAAGAAGGTGCACGTAAGGGTTATACCATGATGATTAACCCCTACACTGCCCAAGTTTTACCTGAAATCAAAGGTCGAGAGTTTTTTAAGTTTATCGAGCAGTTGCATCGCAACCTGACCGTTGGACCCCTCGGCAAACAGATTACTGGCGCATGTACCCTCATGCTGCTGATCTTTATCTTCAGTGGTTTATATCTGCGCTGGCCCAAAAAGCATTCATTTAAACAATGGTTCATGATCAAGCCACAACTGAAAGGCCGTAATTTTATTTGGGACCTACATGCCGTAGTGGGTACATGGGTCGTGGTTTTCTTCCTGATTATTGCCTGTACTGGTCTAACCTGGTCTTATGGCTGGTGGCGTAGTGGCCTGTATACTGTGATGGGCGTCGAACAACAGAAAGAGTCCAAGGGTGAAACTGAAAAACCACGTGATGGTGAAGAACGCGGAAAGCGTGAAGGCTCAGAACCACGTAATTCAGCTACAGGTAACAGGGAAAAGGCTATCTCTGCGAATGATCACGGAGCAGCTGGTGAACAGCAGCGCGGTGAAAAACGTGAGAAAAAAGGCTTAAGCCCAGAGCAAATCAATCTGGCTCTCAGCCAAAGCTGGAACGGCTTTAATGCTCAGGTGGGCCGTGATTATTCAAGCATTACCCTGAATGTTCCTAAAAAGGCGAATGGTGAACTTGAAATTAGCTTTGTCGATGTGATTCCGCAACATGAACGTGCACGCAACAAAGCCACATTTGACTATCAGGCGTCTGCCATCAAAAAGATGGAAATTTACGAAGATAAAAAGCTCAATGAAAAAATCATGAGCAGCATACTGCCGGTTCACCGCGGTAGCTTCTTTGGTCCGGTATATCAATTCTTTGCGATGCTGGCTGCTCTGAGCATGCCATTGTTCTTTATTACCGGCTGGATGCTGTATCTGAAACGTCGCAAGCAAAAGAAACTGACTCAAGCAGCACGTCATAGCTTAACGGCGGTCAATATTGATGCCAATGCAAAACCTTGGCTGATTGTCTATGCGTCACAAACCGGTATGGCGGAACAGCTGGCATGGCGTACAGCCACCAGCCTGCAACAGGCCCGTCAACCCGCAACAGTAAAATCAGTACAACATTTAAGTCTGGATGATTTAAAAAATACCGAACAGGTTTTATTTGTAGCCAGTACTTACGGTACCGGTGAAGCACCTGACTTAGCCTCAGGCTTTGCCAAAAAAATACTAGGCAAAAAAGCTGATTTAGGTCATCTGCACTATGCCGTATTGGCCTTGGGTTCGCGTGAATATCCCGATACTTTCTGTCATTTTGGCCATGCGATTGATGACTGGTTAAAGCAAAATGGTGCACAGCAATTGTTTAATACGATTGAAGTGGATAATGCCAATCAAGAGCAGATTCAGGCATGGAATAACGCTTTAGCCAACGTAACTCAACTTGAGTTACAAGCCATGAATATCGAAAAAACGTTTGATAGCTGGACCTTAACCCAACGTGACCTGCTTAACCCGAATAGCTTGGGTGCACCAGCATTTAATATCGAGTTAAAGCCGAGTCATGAAGTGACCTGGCAAGCCGGTGATATTGCCGAGATTCAACCCGGCAACAGTGCTAATCGTATTGCCCAGTTTATGCAGCAGCATCAAATTCAGCCAAATACTTTGGTCGATTCTTTAAATATTACTATTGAACAGGCTTTATGGGATAAAGATTTAACTATTGAAGTTGAACCTTTTGCCAATATGGAGCATTTACTGGAGCAGCTTCCTGCGTTGCCTTCGCGTGAATATTCCATTGCCAGCATTCCTTCACAGCAAGTTCTGCGCTTAGTGGTGCGCCAACAGTCCGATACCCAAGGTCAATTGGGTCTGGGATCAGGCTGGCTCACCCAGCATGCCCCATTAAATAGCGAGATTGCACTGCGTATCCGTAATAATCCATCTTTCCACCTGATTAATGACAACCGTCCCGTAATTTGTATTGGTAACGGTACAGGTCTTGCCGGATTGATGAGTTTGTTACATGCACGTACCCGTCAGGATTACACCCAAAACTGGCTGATCTTTGGCGAACGTCAACGTGAACATGATTTCTTCTATCAAAGCACGATTGAAGCCTGGCAAACAACAGGCATGCTACAACGTCTGGATTTAGCCTTCTCACGTGATCAGGCAGAAAAAGTCTATGTGCATCATAAACTGCGTGAACAGGCTCAAGAGCTCAAAGCATGGATCGACAAGGGTGCGGTAATCTATGTCTGCGGCAGTATTAACGGTATGGCCAGCGATGTCGATCGGGCTTTAACCGACATTCTGGGTGAAGCAACCGTTGACCAGCTCCGCCAGGATGGCCGTTATCGTCGTGATGTCTACTAATTAAATGTTATAAAAAACTGGGTCTCAGTACCCGGTTTTTTATCCTTAAAACATCCAATTTGTTTAAACTAACAATAACATTTACCCAGAGCAAGCTTATGTCCAGCAGTTTCAAACGTCGCCTGAGTTTTATCATTGGCAGTGTATTGGCTCTCGATAGCTTATGGTTACTTTCACTGGATAAAATGCATCTTGGTATTATTCTTCTTACGATCATCGGTATAGGCCTCATGCTCTATGCCTTGTGTTTTACCTGGATTCAAAACTTTGTTCAGCGCACCCCACTTAGAAAAACTTTATGGCGCTGTGCGTGGGTAGGATTTTTTCTTTGGATTAGTACGTTATTTATATTTTTCAGTTATTTGCAATATAGCATTCAACAATCTAATACAGTTCAGCCCGCCTCTGCCGTGATTATACTGGGTAGTGGCATCGAAAAAGGCCAGCCTTCTCCAACATTAAAACAGCGTTTAGATGTCGGTGCCAGTTATGCCAAACAGTACCCTGAAACACTGTTGGTCGTGACTGGCGGTAAAGGTTTTCAAGAACAGATTTCTGAAGCAACAGTCATGACGGAATATCTGCAACAACAGCATCATATTGATCCATCACGGATTTTATTAGAAGCTAAAAGCACCAGCACTGCGGAAAATCTGCGCAATGTACAGCCTTTGCTGGCACAGCAGCATATCTCTCTAAAACAGCCTATTGTCATTGTTACCAGTGACTTTCATATTTTACGTGCCAAGGCTATTGCCAAACATCAAGGTTATCAGCAAATACTCACCCTCAGTGCTCCAACACCGCTTTATATTCGCTACAACTCCTGGTTGCGCGAATATTTTGCCTTTATCAGTGGCTGGTTATTACGTGAATATTAAAATTAGTTCAAACGGATGTTACGTGGTAAAGGCAGCTTTTCATCTTTAAACAATTCAGGTTTTTGGACATAAATCTGATATAGGTAATTTTTGATATCTAATAATAGTTTTTCTGGTGCCACCAGTACATTTTGCCCTTCTGGTGTTAAATCTATCGATACACAGGTATTTTCCTGACGTAAAAAAGGAATCACTTTTTCAACAAAATCTTTAAGTGAAATATCCTGAACCTGATAATTTGCCCAATTGTCTTTGATTAGCAGTTTTGCCAGACCTTTACTTTGCCAAATGGCGAATGCACGCTGACCGGTAGGCGTTGCACATAATGCAAAACCATCATCATACAAGGCATGAACATAACCTTGAGCTACAATCGTTTCAACAAATTGTTTATAGATCTCTTGCGCGTTATAAGTATTATTTTGAGTTTTAGACGCAGCCTTGCGTTGATATGGATTTCTCATGATTTTTCAATAGTTAAAATTATTATTAACTAAAGAGTTTAGGAGATAAATAGGATTTGATCAAGGAGAATATATGGTGGGCGCTGACGGGATCGAACCGCCGACATTCTGCTTGTAAGGCAGACGCTCTACCAACTGAGCTAAGCGCCCTTGAGGAATAAAAATAGCGTTGCTATTTTTATGACGCAAGAAAGAAATCTTGCTTGATTATACACTTCCTAGCACAAGGAATCTAGAAAATGGCGCAGCGGACGGGACTCGAACCCGCGACCCCCGGCGTGACAGGCCGGTATTCTAACCAACTGAACTACCGCTGCACTTACACAATGTCGCTATTGTGGCAAACGAATATTAAGAACTCAAGTGGCGCAGCGGACGGGACTCGAACCCGCGACCCCCGGCGTGACAGGCCGGTATTCTAACCAACTGAACTACCGCTGCACTAAAGTGTCTTAACGTTAAAGAGCTTGGTGGGCGCTGACGGGATCGAACCGCCGACATTCTGCTTGTAAGGCAGACGCTCTACCAACTGAGCTAAGCGCCCTTTAAACGTCTTCATCGTTTGATGAGGTGCATTATAGAGAATCCTGACAGACTGTCAAACGCTTTTCTGACTGTTTTTGGTTTTTTGCGTTTGAGTGATTAAAAAATAGGTTATTCGCTATAAAAACAAACAATTTCGATAACTTATTTACTATTTACTGTAAAAACCCAAAAAATCACAGCTGCATTTTTAGACAGAACTTTCCATGGTTTTTGAACTGTTGGCAAAGATTACTCTTTTTTAATCCATTTTCTTAATCGGGGTTTTAAGCTTTTACCGGCTTTGTTTATTTATAAGCCAAGGTCTGTTTTAGCCTCTGTCGCATTCAAACGATGTTCTGAAATAAACACCAAGGCATCCTCAGAGATCAGTTCGAATAATTCAACCACATCTTCATTACGCATCCGGATGCAACCATGAGACATCGGAATGCCCATCGGTTCTGTATCAGGTGTACCATGAATATAGATATAACGCTGAAAGGTGTCGCAGCCCTCGCCCTGATTAAAATTCTCCTCTAAACCACTTAACCAGAGAATGCGCGATAAAATCCAGTCGCGTTGAGGAAACTGCTTAGCCAATGCGGCATTGTAGACTTCCCCGGTTTGCTGCCGTGCTTTAAACACCGCATTTTTAGGCGCCGCATGTCCGAATTTAAGCGCCACTTTATGCCAACCCCGAGGTGTCTTGCCTGAATTTTCCTGTTCGCCAATCCCGTTCTTGCCTGTAGAAATAACATAAGACTTGTTATGTTTTGGTAAAGTCAAACTTTGCGCGGCCAAATCAATCCAGATATCCGCCTGTCCTAAAGAATATACCATAACAAAATTACTCAACCTCTTTGATCGGTTCAGCTGAAGGTTCAGGGCGTAACCATAACCAGATCGCCACAGTCAGCATGGTCAGGTCGGTGAAGATCTTCACCCAAAGCGGTGCATTGGTAAATAACATGATGATTCCACTGATCAGCATCATGATACTGGCAAACCATTTCGCCTTGCGTGGTACGGTACCTTTTTCACGCCACGATCTTAATGTTGCACCATACTTAGGATGGTTTAGCAGCCAGGCATCCATTTGTGGCCAACCTTTAGAAGCCGACCAGGCCGCTAAAATCAGAAATACTGTTGTTGGCATACCCGGTAAAACTGCCCCGATAAAGCCTAGGATGACAAAAATCATCACCAAACTTCGCCAAAACAACATTTTCATAGCACTGCCCTACACAACTAATTGCGGTAGTATAAAGTGTTTTTGCATATTATCCGTTGTAATTCTGCACTTTTTGATTTAACGCCGAGGGTTATCATGTTTGCTGTAAATAAAGGGTTTGATCTTGATGAACCTTGGCTTGAATTTAAAAATTTGCTGGTTCGGCAGCTGGCCTTTTGCGTAGGCAGTCCAAATATTCTGGCCCATACTCCACCCGAAATGCTGCTCAAGCATAATTTTCAGTTTCATAATGATGCTGTCTGGAGTAAGCATTTTCAAAATTATCACTCCAGACTGCTCTATCTAGATCAGCATCCGCAAGAATTAGAAAGCTTTTTGCAACAGCTTAAAAGCACGCGTTTAGGGCTGCGTTTTGAGATGTTTGTCTGGTTCTGGCTGCTCGATCAAAAGTATCATCCTTATCAATTGCTCGGTCATAGCATTCAAAAAATAGCTGGACCTAAAACATTGGGGGAACTCGATTTTTTATTATTCAATACTGAAACCAAAGTGATTGAACACTGGGAAGTCGCTTTAAAATACTATCTGGCAGAGCGGGATTGTTCTTTACCTTATTGGTATGGATTAAACCGTAGCGATACGTTGTTACGTAAATTGAATCATTTTAGTCAAAAGCAGTTCCAATTTGATGAAGCGCTGGAGCATAAAATTGAACAGCGTTTTGCAGTACTAAAAGGGCAACTTTATCTGCCTGTTGAAAGTACGGTCAATACGCTCCCCAGCTGGGTTAATCAACAACGGCGTTTAGGTTATTGGGGAAACTCTATTCGTCCGCAGACAGCTCAATTTTACCGCTTACAAAGACTCGAATGGATATGTCCAGAGCAACATGTCAGTAGCGATACTGCACAGTGGTGGAGCAACGGTTTATATCTACAAAAGGATTTAAATAATTTTTATATGTACCGCAATGCTCCGCTACTTTTTCAAGGCAGATAGAACTAAATTTATGAGAATTGTCTATTTTTATAACAAATGCTTACTTTTCTACCATCAAAAACTCATATTTTTTACGCCGGGCATTAATTAACCTGAATTCACATCAAAATAATGAATCACTTGGAGATGATGATGAAAAAAATTCTTGCTGCTTCCCTTCTTGTTACTTTTGCTTTGACTGGCTGTAATACCTTTAAAGGTGTGGGTAAAGATGTATCCAAAGCTGGAGATGCCGTAACCAATACCGCAGAAAAAACTTCTGAGGAAATTCGCAAAAACTAATTTGTTTTTAGCGTCCACAAAACCCTATCTCAGATAGGGTTTTTTTATGCCAATTTTATGGCAATCATTCACAATCAAGGGCATATTCGCCTATTATAGGGCTGACAAATTTATCGACTTATGAAAATCGCATGACTTCTTCCGCTACCCTTGATTTAAGCCTGCAACTGTTACGTCAGCCTTCAGTAACACCGATCGATCATAGCTGCCAAAATATCATGGCGGAACGTTTGGAAAAAATTGGCTTCAATATTGAACCGATGCGTTTTGAAGACGTCGATAATTTATGGGCTCGCAAAGGTACCGAAGCACCGGTACTATGTTTCGCAGGCCATACCGATGTAGTACCTACCGGAAGTTTGGAGGCGTGGAACTCAGATCCATTTGTGCCAGAAATTCGTGATGGCAAACTGTATGGACGCGGCAGTGCCGACATGAAAACCGCACTGGCAGCCATGGTTGTGGCTTCGGAACGTTTTGTGGCAAAGCATCCTAACCATAAAGGCTCTATTGCATTTCTGATTACCTCTGACGAAGAAGGTCCTTCTATCAATGGTACCGTGAAAGTAGTTGAAGCCTTAGAAGCACGCAATGAAAAAATGACCTGGTGCCTGGTGGGTGAACCATCTAGTACCCATCGATTGGGTGATATTGTTAAAAATGGTCGTCGTGGTTCATTAAATGCCAAACTGACTGTAAAAGGTAAGCAAGGTCATGTAGCTTATCCTCACCTTGCTGTCAATCCGATTCATACCGCCTCTAAAGCCCTGGCTGAACTGTGTGATACGGTGTGGGACAATGGCAATGAATATTTCCCGGCCACCTCTTTCCAAATTTCAAATATCAATGCCGGTACCGGTGCAACCAACGTTGTTCCTGGCACTATGAATCTTTTATTTAACTTCCGTTACTCAACTGAAGTGACTGCTGAACAATTAAAAGCTCGTACTTTAGAAATCCTGGATCGCCACAATGTCGACTATGACATTGAATGGACATTATCGGGCTTACCGTTCCTTACCCCGGTAGGTGAATTGGTGAATGCGGCTAAAAATGCCATTCGTAATGTGACCGGTATTGAAACTGAACTTTCTACTAGTGGCGGTACTTCTGATGGTCGCTTTATTGCTCCGACTGGTGCACAAGTGCTTGAACTAGGTGTATTAAATGCCAGCATCCATCAGATTGATGAACATGTAAATGTTGCTGATTTAGAACCACTGGCTGAAATTTATGAACAAATTCTAGAAGGCTTGCTGGCCAACTAAATCTGTTAAAAATTACAAAATTTCGATAAAAAAAGGAACATGAATGTTCCTTTTTTATGGTCTATTTCTGGATTAAGCGCTAGGTTTATAACCCCAAAGAAGACTGAATGTGGGCCAGATTAGGCACATTAAATACCTGATCTCCCATACGTACATACTGAAATACATCCGGGTCTGTTGCAGTACGTTCTTCATCTACCACTTCAGAAATACGCAGACGAATCGTTTTTGGCATCTCATTACACATCAGGGCAAAACGCTGGCTGACATCAT
>NZ_DJDC01000038.1:0-4750 GCF_002430855.1 Acinetobacter sp. UBA5934
TCGACAAATCCATAATGGTATAGGCACCCCAGCGGGTTGCCCAGGTCATTTTCGCGACTTCTTCATCGATGCTGGAACCAAGGGCAGAGTTGCCGATGTTGGCATTGATTTTCACCAGAAAGTTACGTCCGATAATCATCGGCTCAATTTCAGGATGGTTAATGTTGGCCGGAATAATGGCGCGACCTTCTGCCACTTCCTGACGCACAAATTCAGGGGTAATTTCAGTCAGGTTTTTCGCACCGAAATTTTGACCGGCATGTTGGCGTACATCGACACCTTCCTGCTGGCGCTGGTTTTCACGAATGGCGATATATTCCATTTCCGGAGTAATGATGCCCTGACGCGCATAGTGCATCTGGGTGACATTTTTGCCCGCTTTGGCACGACGCGGCTTTTGAATATGTGCAAAACGAATCTCAGCCGTGCGAATATCCTTCAGGCGTTCCTGTCCAAAAGCAGAGCTTAAGGTATCAAGACGTTCAGTATCCTGACGTTCTTCAATCCAGGTTTCACGCACATTGGGCAAGCCTTTATTCAGGTCAATGGCAACGTTTGGGTCGGTATATACCCCTGAAGTGTCATAGACCATAATCGCAGGATTGTATTCGCCACCTAAACCTGTTGGAGTTTCGGTTAGGGAAATTTCGCGCATCGGCACTTGAATGTCGCTACGTGAACCCTGGACATAAACTTTTCTGGAAGCGGGTAAAATTCGGGTGAGATCTTTGGCATCTTGCTCATGTTGAGCAGACATATCTGTTGCAGAGAGATTCGTTAATTGGTGCATTGCAATGATCCTTGTGAAATGACATCAACGAATCAAGCACGACCAAAAACGTGGCTGTTTTATCCGGGTAAATTTATTGTAAAAATCCACACGAATAAATTATAGGCTTAGGTTTTTTGATGGCTTGATTCCTACGCAGGTCTTAACCTGATCAGGTTCAACGGTACTCACCATCAAATGCCATATCTGCATATAGAATTTAGGTGATCTCAGCGAGTTGTTACTCGCGCTCCGTCAAGCTATGCGGCAATATTAACACGCCGAACTGCTAAAAAACATTCACATAAAATATCGCTTTTGAGTGATTTTATTGATTCTGCATAGAAAGCAATGGCTTAAAGACAAACCGCATCACTAAAACAGTCGCGCGGGTTGGAAAGGCTTAAATTTTGTAGACCTAAATATTCATCTAACTGTTTGAGTGCCAGCTGTTTTTCAGATAACGACTGCTGTTCTTTAGGGCTTAACTGGACTGGAATTTCTTTTAAGCGCTGCTGCTCAGATAATTGCAGAAATTGCAGAAACTTGTTTGCTTGAAAGGCTAAATGTGAATTTTTGACCTGGGCTAATTTTTCAATTTCATCCAGCGAGCTACTTTGGATGGCATATTTATCCAGGTAAGTATCCGAGACAGGCGAATCATTCATGCCTTTAAATAAAAACAGGGTATACATCTGTAAAAGATACTCAGCATCTTTGCGATAGCTGCTCTTCGGGTATTGATTTAAATACTCTTCCCAAAATAAGGCTCGAGCCGAAATCTCATATGGTTCAAGAATGAGGATCTGGTCTGAAAATACTGGCTGCATATTTTGGTTAGCCAAATTTTCGATAAAGACCTGTTCGGCTTTGGGCATATAAGGCGCAAAAATTCTGGCTAAATATTCAGGGCTACGGCGATAATTGACCTGACCCTTGCCAGTATCATACATTTCTATATACGCCTGCCCTTTATGTTTCAATAAATATTGATCACGTAAATTCAGCTGTTCAAAATGGTTCTGTTGAATGGTCGGATGCTGGGACAAATCAAAAGCGTACTCTTCGAAAGCGAGTTGTTGCAGCGCAGTTCTGTCCACGCTGAGGAAGTTGTTATACATTTGATTGGACAATTTTAATAAATGCTGCTGTTCTGCAAAGGTAGACAGCGGCAAGCATAATTTTAAATCCTGATTAATTTGTTCCAGGGCAAAAGTGGTGCGTTCTGCATTAATCGCCTGCATGTTTTTTTCAAGATTTTTGCATAATAACGATAAATCTACCGTTTCATCTTGTTCTGATTGTTTTTGTACCTGTTCTGGGATAGGTTGAGGCTCGGGTTTTTGACACCCGAGCAGAAGCATAAAAATAAAAAAGGGAAAGCATTGCTTAACAGAAAATTTTGTTTTTAAAGGCACAGTCATTCTATATCGGGTACAGGCGGCAATGATTTGTCGGGTATATCGATATTTTATAACTGAAAAATTCTTTGTCTGTGTAGTATTATGAAGAGTTTTGGTTACGCGCTGTGATTATTGACAAATAATTATGGAGACAAGTGGATAACACCGGTGCATATTGTGAAAATTAATAAAAATCATACGGAAAATTGAAAAGATCATTTTAATATTGCATAGCTTTTATTATAAATATGCGTGTCTATGGATGGTCGCTAGTAAGGATTTACTATAAAAAATGGATATTAAAATAGTCATTAGTGCATGTGCGTTGCTGTTTAGCTCATGGAGCCATGCTTTGGATTTGGTTGAGGCCTATCAACGGGCAAAAAACAGCGATCCGAATTGGCAGGCCAATCTTTTACAATATGAAGCAGATCAACTCAATTTAGGCATTGCCAAAGGTAATTTGCTGCCAACAGTGACTATTTCTGGAAATGTGGCACGTAAAAGCCAGCAGGCCAGTGACACCAGTATTCCGGGTTTTCCTTCAGATGCATTTACGTCTTCATCGTCCACAACTCGACAAATTGCCATTACTGCACGCCAGCCGATATTCCGTTGGGATGCCTGGGAAGGTTTAAAGCAGGTCAAAACGTCCGTCAGTTTGAGTGAAATCACTTTACAATTACAGCGCCAAGAACACATTTTAAATGTCTCGGAAAGTTATTTTAATGTGTTGCGTCAGCAGAGTTTAACCGTAGCCAATCTGCAAGAAGAAAAAGCGCTGTTCGAACAGCTCAGTGTCATGAATGCCAAATTGAAAGAAGGTCTAGTGGCAAAAAGCGATGTCAGTGAAGCCACTGCACAATATGAAAGTGCCCGGGCCAACCGGATTGCTACGCATGTACAATGGGTTTTGGCACAGGAACAACTGTCCCAGTTAATCGGGCCTTATCAAGAGAGCCTGGCAGTACTCAGAGATGACTTCCAATTCCAGAAACCTTATCCGGCCGATCTGGATGCCTGGACAGCGCTGGCACTGAGCCAAAATCTTTCGGTTCAGCAGGCGCGTATCCAGCAGCATTATGCAGAAGACCAGAAACGGGTAGAAAAAGCCGCCTTATATCCGCAAATTGAAGCGGTCGGTACCTATGGTTATATTAAACAGACCCCGCAAAATGTGGTTTCCAGTGATGGCCAGTTTGATCAGGTTGGCGTAGAGATGAACTGGAATGTTTATACCGGGGGCAGAACGCAAAAGTCCATTCAAAAAGCAGCAGTGAATGTGAAAAAAAGCGAAACCCAGCTGGATGCCGTGATTCGCAAAGCCAATACCGATGTTAAAAAATCTTATATGCAGGTAGAAACCGATCAAGCCAAATTACAGGCACGAAAAGCAGCCATGGATTCTTCGGAAGTGGTTTCTCAGGCTTCTAAAGCACAATATCAGGAAGGCTTGAAAACCATGGTCGATGTACTGCTGGCGCAGCGTAATGCTTTTTCTGCCAAACAGGATTATTTAAATGCAAAATACGATTATTTGATTAATGTGCTGCGTTTAAAAGCATCGGTCGGTAAATTGACTGAAAAAGACCTGGAAGAAATGAATGCCTGGTTAATTGATAAGTCATTCAAGCCAGCCAGCTAATCTGCGGTTTTTGTCATGAAAACTTCACATTAGATATGTTTTAATATTGAACACGATCATTCATTTTAAAATCGCTGTTGTGGAGTATGTACCTTGCCAAATAATCCGGTGTTAAATCATCATATTTCTTCGCAATTTAATGAAGATTTGCAAGATGTAAATACCAAGTTCATGACTATGGGGGGGCTGGTAGAACAGCAGGTTGCCAATAGTATTCATGCCTTGTTAGATACCGATGCCACTTTAGCGATTGATGTGCAATTTCAGGATAATGTGGTTAATCGTCTGGAAACCGAGATTGATGAAGCCTTAACCCTGATTCTGGCGCGTCGTCATCCTGCTGCGATTGATTTACGTATGGTGATTGCCATGTCCAAGGCCAATACTGACCTGGAACGTATTGGCGATGAAGCTGCAAAGATTGCCCGTATTGCACAAAATTTATGTGAAGAGGGCAGTTCTCCGCGGGGTTATATGGAAACCCGTCATATTGGCAATCAGGTTCGGGTGATGATTCATGAGGCCCTGGATGCCTTTGCGCGTCTGGATGTCGATCAGGCTTTACGGGTGCTGCTTGCTGATGCCGATATTGACCGGGAATACCAGTCTGCGACACGTACCTTAATGACTTATATGATTGAAGATCCGCGGCATATTTCCCGCGTCATTAATGTGATGTGGGTGCTGCGTTCTCTGGAGCGGATTGGCGACCATGCCCGTAATATTTCTGAACAGGTCATCTATATGGTCAAAGGTCTGGATGTACGCCATACCAGTGTCGAAGAGATTGAACAAAAAGTTCAGCGTTAAGCGAAACAGTCTCAAAAAGCCCATCTCAATGATCTGACCCCCAAAAGTTAGACAGTAAGTTAGGCGGTTTTTAAGGACTGATTCCTGTATTCAACAGGGGTCAGTCCTTTTAATTTAACCTTG
>NZ_DJDC01000069.1:0-6082 GCF_002430855.1 Acinetobacter sp. UBA5934
GGTTCTGACATCGGTGACGACCACAAAGAAATCTTCGCTGGTGACAACGCGCTTAAAGCGGGTGACGATGCGAAAAACACAATGAACCAATTCTCTGCATAAGCACTGAACTGATTCGAAAAAACCCTGCGCAAGCAGGGTTTTTTATGCTTTAAAGTTCAGAATGTGAGATATAAAAAAGCACCTGATAAAAGGTGCTATTTAACATCTATAAAGATGAATACAATAAAATGCTTACTTAATCAGAATAATCAGCCAAACCAAAAAGATCATGCCAAGCGCGACAAACTGCGCAGCACTGCCCATGTCTTTGGCATTTTTTGACAGTGGATGTTTTTCTAAAGAAATACGATCCACCACGGCTTCAATCGCCGAATTAAATAATTCCACAATTAAAGCCAGTAAACAGACGGCAACCATAAGAGCCTGTTCAACCGCAGTGACATTGAGAAAGAAACTGACTGGAATAAGGGCAATATTGATCAAGACGATCTGGCGAAAAGCGGCTTCATGTTTAAATGCTGCCTTAAAACCGGCAATTGAATACTGGGTTGCATTCGATATGCGCTTAACACCGGTTTTACCTTTAAAGGGAGAATAAGAGTTCATTGCACTTAAACATTGAAGAATTTGTGCCATCCTATTCGCTCTTGCTTAATTCAAAATTAATTAACTCAATCCAATTAAAAGATTGAAATAAAAACAGTAAGAACTATGTGCGAGGAGCAAAATTCACAAGCAGTCATCATTGAATAAAGAAATTCTCTTCATATTTTCTCCTTATTTAAGCCAAAGTCTGATTTTTCTGTTAAAAATGATTGGCTTTTATACTTCTGTCATTGATTATCAATATCAAATAAATCATTTTAACTATTCAATGATTGAGCTGAATTTTTTATACCTTACCATTTAAGTGACCAGGACATATGCTGTCTAGATTTTTTATTCATCGACCGATTTTTGCAGGTGTTTTAGCCATTATCTTGATGGCTTTTGGTGTTTTCGCAACGCTCAATTTACCGGTAGAGCGTTTTCCTGACATCGCACCGCCACGCATTAGTGTAAGTGCCAGCTATAATGGTGCTTCAGCAGAAACGGTTGAAGAAAGTGTCACCCAAGTGCTGGAACAGCAAATTAAAGGTATTGATCATCTGCTGTATTTTAGTTCCAGTAGCGATTCATCCGGACGCAGCCGCATTAACATCAGTTTTGAAAATGGCACCGATCCGGATACGGCGCAAGTTCAGGTACAAAATGCGATTAATGGTGTATTGAACCGTTTACCCGATGATGTACAGCGTCAAGGGGTCAATGTATTCAAGTCACTGGGGGATACCCATATGGTCATTGGTCTGTATGATGCCTCGGGTAAAAGTGACAGTATTGCCTTGTCCGACTATATGCAGACCCATCTGGAAGAAGAGCTGGCGCGTATAGACGGCATTGGTGAGGTGGATGTTTTTGGTTCGCAATATGCGATGCGCATCTGGCTGAACCCGTTAAAATTAAAACAATACAATTTAATGCCGAGTGATATCCGCGCAGCTGTTGAAGCTCAAAATACTCAGGTTGCAGCAGGGGCAGTGGGAGATTTACCTACACTTGAAGACCAGTATCTCAATGCCAAGGTTACTTCCGGCTCACGTTTAAAAACAGTGCCTGAATTTGAAAATATCATTGTCAAATCTGCGCGTGATGGCAGTTTTATCTATTTAAAAGATGTCGCCCGGGTAGAACTGGGTGCAGAAAATTATCAGGCCATGAATACCATTAACGGCTTTCCTTCTGCCGGGATGGGTATTTCGCTGGCTTCTGGTGCCAATGCCTTGGCGACCTCAGCGCTGATTCAGGCTGAGGTGGAGCAGATTTCGAAACAGCTTCCTGAAGGCTATAAGCTGGTTTATCCGCGTGATAATACGCCATTTGTCAAAGAATCCATCAAGGAAGTGGTAAAAACCCTGGTGGAAGCCGTGTTGCTGGTAATTGTGGTGATGTTCCTGTTTCTGCAAAACTGGCGCGCGACCCTGATTCCTGCAGTTACCGTACCTGTAGTGCTGCTGGGTACCATGGCAGTCTTGTATGTACTTGGTTTGAGTATCAATACCTTGACCTTGTTTGCCTTGGTCCTGGCAATCGGCTTGCTGGTAGACGATGCCATTGTGGTGGTGGAAAATATTGAACGGCTGATGCATGAGAAAAATTTGACGGCTAAAGAGGCATCGCTTGAATCCATGCAGGAAATTAGCGGGGCACTCATCGGGATTACCTTGGTTTTAACCGCCGTATTTATTCCCATGGCATTTTTCGGCGGTTCAACCGGGGTAATTTACCGACAGTTTTCGATCACCTTAGTAGCAGCCATGGCTTTATCACTGGCTGTCGCCCTGATTTTAACGCCAGCTTTATGTGCCCTGATTTTAAAGCCGAATCCACAGCCTGCCCGATGGGCGGTCTGGTTCAATGAAAAACTGGATCATTTAAAACATCGTTATTTAAAATTATCCAATTTGAGCCTGCAGCATAAGGGCATTTGCCTTATTATCTTTGCTGCACTGATTAGTGTGTTTGCGCTGTTCTATCGCGCCTTGCCGACCAGTTTTATCCCCAGTGAAGATCAGGGCATTTTAAACGTGCAGTTTAAACTGGTAGACGGTGCGCCCATGTCGAAAAATTCTGAAATCGGTGAGCAAATTAGACAGTATTTTCTGCAAAATGAAAAAGATAATATAAATCTGGTGATGGTGCGTTATGGGCGTAATTTTTCAGGCACAGGACAAAATTTGGGTCAGGGTTTTATTGCCCTAAAACCTTGGGATGAACGTTCTGGCGATGAAAACTCGGCACAAGCGATTCGGGAGCGTGCCTTAAAGCATTTTAAAAACAATCCAAATGTACAAATTAATGTGACGATGCCGGCTTCGGTCAGTGGTCTGGGTCAGACTGATGGACTGGACTTCTGGATTCGAGATATCAATGGTCAGGGTCGGGCCTATCTGGATAGCCAGTTCAAGCAGCTACAGCAAAAGGCAAAACAATACACAACTTTTGAAAATCTGGACAAGCGGTCTAATCCAGATAAAGCAGGCTTAAAGGTAAATATTGACCAGAAACTGGCGATGGCGAATGGACTGTCGCAAACCGCTATTAACAGTACCTTGGCTAGTGCATGGGGCGGCAGCTATATCAATGATTTTATTGATCGTGGCCGGATTAAACGGGTGATGATGCAGGGTGATGCCGAATTTCGTTCTAAACCTGAAGATCTGCAATACTGGTATGTACGTAATGACTTGAATCAAATGGTGTCATTTAGCAATTTCGCCAATGTTAGCTGGAGTGGCGGGCCAGACGTGGTAAACCGTTATATGGGCTACACCGCCTTGCAAATGGAAGCCGATACCGCCAAAGACGTCAGTTCCGGTGTCGCAATGCAGGATGTGGAGCGGCTGGTTGCCAAGCATCCAGGTATAGATGTGGCATGGAGCGGATTGTCCTATGAAGAAAAAAAGTCGAGCAATCAGGCTGTATTGCTGTATCTCATTTCAATTGGTTTTATTTTCCTGTGTCTGGCTGCACTATATGAAAGCTGGTCTATTCCTACGGCGGTATTAAGTGCCATTCCTTTAGGGATTGGCGGTAATATCCTGTTTAGCTATTTTGTTGGTTTCCCTAACGATATTTATTTCCAGATTGCCTTACTGACCACGATTGGTTTGTCTTGTAAAAATGCCATTTTAATTGTCGAATTTGCTTCACTGGCCGAGCAGCAAGGCCGCAGTGTTGTTGAAGCTGCGCTGGAAGGAGCAAGTTTGCGTTTACGCCCGATTCTGATGACTTCATTGGCTTTTGGTGCCGGGGTGATTCCACTGGTATTTGCCTTTGGTGCAGGGGCTGCCAGTCGTCAGGAAATTGGGGTGAGTGTTTTAGGTGGGGTGATTTTCGCGACCATTTTGGTGCTGATCTTTATTCCTTTCATGTATGTGCTGATTCGTACACTGATGAAAACCAAACCAAAAACATGATCTGATCCCATTCAATCCTTCAATATTCTTCTTTTGCTGAAGGAATATTGAAGGATTTAGGTGTGATATAAGGCTGTTCCATAACTGAGATATCCATGTAAATATCTTAGTCAAGTGAGGCTATAAGGGTTTTGTTATGACATCGTGCCATTACTTTATTAATCATATCGATACACAGCTTATAGAAAAGATATGATGTAATCTCAATCATTTAGATGAATCATGTCTTTGGAAAAAGCGATGCCCGAACAACAACAAAAACTCAGCCAGCAAGAAGTCATACGTCTGGAGCGCGATTTAGCCAAATTCGCCAATATGATGGACTCAGTGGTACGCATCCCCTTTACTAAACAGGGCGTTGGTGCAGATGCTGCTTTAAGTACCATTCCTGTCGCTGGAGACGTTGCGGGCTTTGTTTTGACCTGTTATGCCATTTATAAAGCCAAGCAGATTGGTGTACCACAAAGCAAGCTGAATCCTCTGATGAAACTGGCCATGATGGATGCGGTAGTCGGTTTTATTCCGGTGGCTGGAACGGTGTTTGATATCTTTATCCGTCCAAGCCGAAAAGCTTTAGCGATTGTGCATGAGCATATTCGAGAGGAATATCAGATTCGCAGTGATGTACATGTGGTTCATCCTTTTTTGCATGAAAGCCTGGAACGTAGACAGCAGAATTCAGCCTTCTGGCGAAATCCGGTGGTAGTCTGGATCTGGTTACATCTTCCTGATCTTTTGGGTGTTATCTTTATTGTTTTACTGGTCATTGCCATGTGGTTGGGCTTGAGCTGGTTATGGCAATGGTGGCAGGGCATGAACGCTGTTTAATTCAAAAGATAAAGTTTATAGATTCTATTGCCGCGAATTAACCCGTGCTTAATGTTGAAGACAGCACATTGAGCTGAAATTGATTTGTTCTGTATGGGAAATATCAGCGGTTGCCTGTTCAGTGTTACCGGTTAACATTAAAAAAGCCTCCATGTGGAGGCTTTTTGATCTTCAATTTGATCAACGAAGATTATGGACAGTTTAATTGTTGTAATGCAGCCACACGTTGTTCAATTGTAGGATGGGTCTGGAACAAAGCAGCCAGGCTGAAACCTTGTTCTCTACCTTCTGCAATTGCAAAGGCTTTCATCTCTTTCGGCATTTGATCAGGGAGTTCTGATTCTGCCTGTAAGCGCAGTAATGCAGAGATCATGGCCTGTTTACCGGCTAAGCGTGCACCTGCTTCATCGGCACGGTATTCACGGTAACGCGAGAACCACATCACAATGGCAGAGGCCAAAATACCAAACACAATATCCAGAACAATGGTAATGGCAAAATAAGCAAGTCCAGGTGCTTCGCCGTCTTCGCGACCAAACACGTTACGGTCAATAAAGTCACCCACTACACGTGCAAAGAACATTACGAACGCGTTGACCACACCTTGTACCAGTGCAAGTGTCACCATATCGCCATTGGCAACGTGACCAATTTCATGCGCCAATACCGCACGAAGTTCGTCTTTGTTCATACGTTCAAGCAAACCTGTTGAAACCGCAACTAAAGCGTCGTTTTTGTTCCAACCTGTGGCGAAAGCATTTGACTGATAAGAAGGGAAAACGCCAACTTCTGGCATATTAATGCCGGCACGTTGAGACAACTGTGCAATTTCTTGTAACAACCATGCTTCTGCTTGATTACGAGGCGCATTCGGGTCAATTAACTCTGTCCCGGTAGATTTTTTTGCCATCCATTTCGACATAAATAGCGAAATGAGAGAGCCAACCATACCAAAGACAAAACAGATCACCAGTAAGTTGCCTAGATTTAAGCCACCCGCGCCATGGTAACTACCGACACCGAAGAGTGACAAGATAATGCCAGCTACTACCAGTACCGCGAGGTTGGTTAGCAAAAACAAACCAATCCGCATCATTGAGAAAATCCTCTTATAATAAAAAAATAATCTGATTTATAAATCAAAAATCATCTCAGTAAATATGAGGTGTAAGTCTTAAAAATTCAAGGAAAAATTCATAAAACTCTATAATGATGCAGTTTCTAAAACAATT
>NZ_DJDC01000069.1:6225-6457 GCF_002430855.1 Acinetobacter sp. UBA5934
CAATTTAATTATCAGCGATTGAAATTTTTGCTGAAGCCGTTGCATGTGCCGTGGCATATGAGCCTGAAGGGGCGTCAGTAAAACTCCCGTCAGAGGCCATAATAATTTGCCGTTGTGCACTGTATTGAGGGGGCAAGCTGGAAGAGGACTCATCAGAACCCGATTGCGCAATAATTCTTGCATTATTGCTATAAGAGTCATGATTTGAAGCAGAACTGCTGGCAATGCCGTT
>NZ_DJDC01000069.1:6663-7463 GCF_002430855.1 Acinetobacter sp. UBA5934
GGAGTATAAGTTGCTATAACGGCTGCTGACCCGTCTGACATAATCCTGGGTTTCTTTAAAGGGAGGAATACCGCCATATTTGGCGACATTGCCTTCACCTGCATTATAGCTGGCTAAAACTAAAGAGGTGTTGCCATTAAAACGTTTCATCAGCCAAGCTAGGTATTTTGCTCCACCCATAATATTTTGATGTGGATCGAAAGCGTTTGAAACATTAAAGCGTCGGGCAGTGGCAGGCATGAGCTGCATCAGTCCTTGCGCCCCGACAGGAGAACGTGCATTAACATTAAAACCTGATTCAGTATGCATGACCGCTTTAATCAGGCCCTCAGATATGCCATGTTGAGAAGCGGCCTGTTTAATAATGGGATCAAAAGCATTTTTATTGCGACTATAACTCGGTAGAACTGAAGCTTCAGATGAGCCCCAGTTACTATAGCTATGGATATTGCTGTCTGGATAATAGGTCTTTTTCTCGATTTTAAGATGGTTATAACGATTTTTCTTATTGGTAAGCAAAGTCGTACCATTTGAATCTTTTAACTGATAAATGGTTTGGCCGGCATAACTGGTCGTTGCAACAGAATGAACTGCCACAAACCCCAAAAAATAAAGTCCAATTTTTGCAAAGTTATTTTTCATTTTTATAGATAGAAAAAATCTGTTCCAAACATTACAAGTGGAGTTTAACAAAAAAAAACAAGATGGAAAGTATTACTACAAAAAAATCACCAATAGTTTGTAAAAATCAAGAGCCGTTTGTTGAGATAGTAATCAAAATTTTTTTTAATTTTTTTTTA
>NZ_DJDC01000093.1:0-1644 GCF_002430855.1 Acinetobacter sp. UBA5934
TTTAATGGTGGCAAATTCACCCTCGGCATCAATATTTTTGATCTTGAACAGGACTTTCTTGTTCAAGGCAGGAATAAAACCTTCAATCGATTTAGCCTGATAGACTTGTGCATATTGATCTTCACGAATATTCAGGCTGACCCAGAGATCATCATCCTGAATAATACTGACGACTGGCACACCCATCGCCACCAGTTCTGACACCTTGCCATAGGTTTTGGAAACGGTGCCATTGATTGGCGAAACCAGTTGGGTTTCAGCTTGCAGTGCATTGGCCTCCGCAACCGCAGCTTTGGCAATTTCCACCTGTGCATCGGCGGAAGATTTTTGTTCAGAGGTACTGCCGCGTTTGGCACGTGCATACTGCTGATAAGCTGCTTCAGTCATTTGTGCGGAGGATCGTGCTGCAGCCTGCATTTCATCACGGCGCTGGCGTGAAATGACGCCTTCTTTAAACAGCGTTGCTCCGCGTTGATAAGTGGTTTGGGCTAATTCTTGCTGGGCTTTCATGGCCTGCCAGTTGGCATATAAACTGTCGATATTTTCCTGCTGGGAACCGCGATCCGCTGTAGATTGCAAGGCTAAAGCAGATTGCAGGCTTGCCAGCGCCTGCTGCTTTTTGGCTTCCACTTCAGGACTAAACAAGCGAACCAGTTGCTGACCTTTAACTACTTTCTGTCCATCATGGATAGAAATTTCTTCAATGCGGCTCGGCACTTTGGTACTGACATGGATGGTTTCTGCTTCAACCCGTCCTTGTAGCTCAACTTCTTTAGGTTGATAACTTTTCCATAAACCAAAGCCAATTAAACCCAGAAGCAAAATAATCAGTATGCCGCCCACAGCTTTTAACAAAACAGATTTTTTTTCATTTTGAGCTGCAGGTTCAGTAGATGCAGATTGTTCTGAATAACTGAAAAACTCATTCTCGGTATTGTTTTGCTGTTCAGATGCCGCTTGAGTATTGATTTTACTGCTTTGATCCGAGATATTGCTAGCAGTGCCTTCTGATGAGGCATTTTCTACATCTTGATCAGGCTTGTTTTGATCTTGAGTCATGGTGTTCCCCATCAAAAATTAACGAATATAACTGGTATTGCTTTGGCTGACATAGCTTTGAAACTGCTCAATCGAGCCATGGCTTTGCAGTAAAGTAGCCAGGGACATCACATATTTATACGCATTCAATGCCATCTCGCTTTTTAAAGCGCTTAAAGTATTTTGTGCATCAATCACCTGAGTGGCAGTACCCATATCTTCTTTAAAAGATAAAGTCTGAATCCGCAGGTTTTCCTGGGCAGCTTTCAGATTTTGCTGTAACAGCTGATGACTTTGCTGGGCAGTAGTCGCTTCGCTATAGGACTTGTAAATAATATTTTCAACTTCCTGTTTGGTGCGTGCTGTCAGTAGTTCTGAGGCATAGCGTTGCAATTCTGCGGCCTGAACATTTTTATTCTTGTCGATTCCGGAAAACAGGTTATAACGTGCCGCTACACCAACAATCCAGTTTTGCTTTTCATCCAGCGTGTATTCGCCAAAGGCAAATACATTGGGTTTTTTTGCGGCACTTTGTGCCTTGACATTGGCATTGGCCAGCTGGGTATCCATCTGCATTTTACGAATGAGGGCTGATTGCTCCGGATA
>NZ_DJDC01000093.1:1839-21460 GCF_002430855.1 Acinetobacter sp. UBA5934
CTGATTGCTCCGGATAACTTTTTAACAGTGCATTCAGGTTTTGATTTTGGCTGGAATTGACAAATAGCGGGGTACTCAGTTCGTTAATCTGGCTGCGTTGTAGCAGGTTGTTGAGCTGAAACAGGCTGGATCTTAAATTGGCTTCAGCATTTTGCACAGCACGCTCGGCATTATTCTTGGCTACTTCAAACTGCATACGCTGGCCTTTGCTGATAAATCCCTGTTGCTCCAGTTTTAAAGCATTGCTGTAATGAGTTTGCATGGCATTGAAGTTGGATTGACTGGAGGTCAAAAGCTGCTTTTGCAGTTGCGTATTAAAGTAAGCCTGAATCAGTTCAAAGCGTTGTACATCTTGCTGTTGCTTGCTATTCAATTGGCTGCGCTGTGCCTTGATCTGCGCTATTTCCTTGGCACTTGAGGTCAGGCCACCGCTATATAAAGGCATAATCAATGACACCGTTGGGCGGATGACCTGATCATCTAATGTAACCGTAGACTCATCTGGAATTAATTCCACCCCATCCTGTATAGGTTGTTTTAAACCTTCTTTTAGTGGATCGGCAAAGCCGCCTAAATTTAATTCATCAATTTTATTATTTACGCCATTGCTCAAGGACTGTTCTAAGTTATTTTTTAAAGCCCCAAGCGGAAGATCCACTTCATTATGAAAGGCATAAGCACGGACATTTAAATCGACACGGGGCAGGCCTAAACCTTGAATGGCTTCAGCTTCAAGTTGGGAAGCCTGCTGCAGAGCCTGATTGGCCTGAGTGGTATAAGAGTCTTTGAGGATGGTCTGTTCAGCCTGCACATAGCTGATACTTTCAGCGAAAACCTGTGAAGTAAAAATCACACCCGCAGTACAAATTCCAAAACGAAGATGATGGTGTATAAGTAGAGCAAGTTTCTTTGGTAATGCAGCTAAACGCAGTGACATCGATCAGACTCTCAATTTCTTTGTAACAATTATATTGCATAGATTGAATTGTATGTCTAATCAATAAGTTGTTGTATTGTTTAATATGCATTTGTATATCAATCACGTGACGAGATTCTAAAAACTCACATCTTGCAGTCTTTATTTGCAAAAGAGCAGCCCTAAGAGCTAGTTGTCCCTTTAAACTCTGGAACACAGATTGCAAAAGGATTTAGTAAAATCCACCTTCATTGAAATTTTGATTTTAAATGTCCGACAGCATTGAAATATTTTCAGGATAATTTACTGCAAGCTACGCCCATCTGTGGTTAAATGCCATCATTTTATTGTGTTTCACTTTGAAAGGAAAAATCATGCGCGCGTACAACTTCTGTGCTGGTCCTGCTGCATTACCTACTGCCGTTTTAGAACAAGCTCAGGCTGAATTGCTTGATTGGCATGGCAAAGGTCTTTCGATCATGGAAATGAGTCACCGTAGTCCTGACTATGTGGCTGTGGCAGAAAAAGCAGAGGCAGATTTGCGTAAACTGATGAACATTCCAGAGAACTACAAAGTATTGTTCTTGCAAGGTGGTGCTTCACTTCAATTCTCTGCTATTCCTTTAAACCTGTTGGGTAAAAACAGCAAGGCTGATTATATTCATACCGGAATCTGGTCAGAAAAAGCCCTGAAAGAAGCAAAACGTTATGGCGACATTAATGTTGTAGAAGCGGGTACCAGCATTAACGGTAAACTGGCGATTACAGAGCAAAGCAGCTGGAACCTGTCTGATGATGCAGCCTATGTGCATTATGCCGATAACGAAACTATTGGTGGTCTTCAGTTTGCGGGTATTCCTGAAACAGATAAACCACTAGTATGTGACTTTTCATCGAGCATTTTATCTGCGCCATTAGATGTATCCAAGTTCGGTTTAATCTACGCAGGTGCACAAAAGAATATTGGTCCTGCCGGCTTAACTTTAGTGATTATCCGCGAAGATTTACTCGATCAGGCCAAACCTGAAATTCCAAGCATTTTGAAATACTCAGATCAGGCGAAAAACGGGTCTATGGTCAACACACCATCAACCTATGCCTGGTACTTGTCTGGTCTGGTATTTGAATGGCTGCTTGAAAATGGCGGTGTCGATGCCATGCATCAGGTCAACCTTGAAAAAGCCAAGCTACTGTATGGTTATATCGATGCCAGCGATTTCTATGCCAACCCGATTGCAGAAGCAAATCGTTCAATCATGAATGTACCGTTTACCTTGGCAAAAGCTGAGCTTGAGAAACAATTCCTGAAAGAAGCTGAAGCGAATCATCTGCTTAACTTGGCAGGTCACCGTTCAGTGGGCGGTATGCGTGCCAGTATTTACAATGCTGTACCATTAGAAGGCGTACAGGCTCTGGTTAATTTTATGGATGACTTTGCCAAGCGCAATGGTTAATCCTTAAAGCTAAAAAAGCCCATCACATGATGGGCTTTTTATTGAATAGAATCTGGGTGTTGAAGATAAGATCGTTACAATCAGCTTAAAGAATAAAGTGATGCAAAAGGTAGGTAGACATAAACATGCCCAGTACAAAAAATAGGCATGAGATGGTGTCTAATTGGAAGCGTTTAACCAGTTGATGTTCAACTGTTTGTATATTTTCTTCTTGCACGATTTTCATGGAAACTCTATTCCGATTTATTTATCGTTAATTTATATTGCTAGTTTATATTTTTAGCATAAAAGATTGATTAAATAAAGTACTAAATAAAAATATGTAATTAAAATATTTATTTTTATTTAGCAGAATAGCTGCTGGCTTTCAAATTCCTGTCACCACCGGGCTGTGCGGGATACATAGCTTAAAATAACTCATAAAAATATAATAGCTGAGCTAACGATTTAAAATAAAAGTTTGAATTTAAAACTGTGGATAAATGTATTTTAATTTGAATTTAAAAATATTAAATATAATGCGTTACTGTGGATAAATTTTGATCAAATTGAATCTGCAGATAATAAATACTACACATAAAAAAGCAGCGCCACAGGTGCAGGAATAATCATGCGATGGCGCTGCCTGTTGTAGCCAATTATTTTTTAGCGTAAATATTCACTTGAATCCATAAATTGCCACGAATGAATTGACCAATTTCAAAGTCTTTATGCGCCTGATTTTTGGTGGCAATACGAATTAATGTGGCTTCCTGATTTTCATCATGAATTAAGGCAACGTCATACAGGGTATATGGCTGATCCATAAATGACATCGATGTTTTACCAACAATATTGCCCTGGAACCAGGCTTCATCTTCCTGTCCCATATTTTCGCCATACAGATAGGCAACCATTTTGGAAAAATCGACGGTGACCGGGTCTTTATCATCTTCCGATTTGGGTTCCCAGGCATCAATCTGTTCTTGCAAATTGGCAGGTGCCACGCCGTTATTGCGCGCAAGAATGTCATTTAAGGCACGGTGATGCTTAATGGAAGCAGGATCATCCACTACCAGTTGTTCATGATCCGAAACAGCTTCCAGTTCATAGGCCCAGGCATTGAGCTGGGCAAGATATGGCTGATCTTTTTCGTATTGACCATGATTGACGCTATATAGCGTGTCAAAGGCATAGACAATGGTATTGGCACCTAGGTTTAAGCGCAGTACTGCCTGGGTGTTGGATTTACAGGTAATAATCCGTTCAATTGTAGCAGGGACTTTATACGGGCTTTCAAAACTTGGGAAAGCTGTTTTGACCGCTTGCGGCTTGTTATTTTCAACGGCAATGACTTGGGTCAATTTTACTGTGGCTTGCTTAGGTCCCTGAATCAGCCAGGCTGATGCGTCCATGTCGCATTCTTGTTTACATAAACCCATCGGCATGATTGGTGCATCCAGGGCCAGCCCTAGCCACTTGGGTACATCTGTAGCCGGATTTTCTGTGAGCAGATTCCAATGTTCGACATGACTGCCAAAGTTCTGATCTTCAATGGTGATCAGTTCCGGTCTATTTTGATTTTTCATATTCACAATCGAGGGTTGGGTTGTATTTATCTATTAAATCGAGGGTTATTGTTAAATTTCAAGTCAAATGGTGAAATTTAACCATTAAACTCAGTGAAATGTACTCAAATTCCTGAATTTGAATACGATGAAATCTGAAATTTCGTTAAGCAAATCATGAGCATCTTGGCGAAATCTAAAAATCGCGCACCAGCTGAATCGATTTAGCCATCCTCCTGTCACAGGGAATTTGCTAAACTAGGCATAATTATTTTTAAATATGGATGTGGTGTGCTGCCATTTAAACTTTGGGTGGATGCCGATGCATTGCCTAAAATCCTGCGTGAAGTGATCATTCGCGCTTCTGATCGTTATCAGCTGGAAGTGACGTTTGTCGCCAATCAAAATGTGGGGATTACCCCGTCAGTACGGATTAATTCCATTCAGGTCATGAGTGGGGCAGATGCTGCAGATAAAGAAATTATTGAACGTATGAAAGAGCATGATATTGTCATGACTCAAGATATTCCTCTGGCTGCTCAAGTCATTGAAAAAGGTGGAATTGCTATTCATCCTCGCGGTGAAATCTATACCACCGCCAATGTTAAAGCGCGTCTGCATTTACGTGATTTTATGGATTCATTACGCGGAGCAGGTGTCAATACGGGTGGTCCGCCACCGATTTCTGAACGAGATAAACGTGAATTTTCCAGTGCACTGGATCAAACCATTCAGAAACAGAAACGTAAAACTACACCGTAATTTGAGCTAATCATGCCGTCAAAAACCAACATCATGTCCACCTATGCCTTATTGGTATTTATCTGGGCAACCACACCTTTGGCAATCGTCTGGAGTGTTGCTGATCTGCATAGTTTATGGGCTTTGGCACTGCGCTTTTTTATTGCTTTGCCTTTAGCTGTGGGCTTGTTGGTATTTTTGAAAACCAGATTACCTTTGAATGCCATTTCCCTGCATAGTTATGTTGCAGGTGCCTGTAGTTTTATTGGTTCGCAAATTTTTACCTATTTGGCGACCGGCTATTTAAGCTCTGGCATTATTGCCTTGATGTTTGGTTTGGCACCGATCATGACCGGATTAATCGGACGTTTTGCTTTTAATATTCATTTACATCGCTTGCAATGGCTGGGGATGTGCATTGCGCTATTGGGACTCGGCACCATCTGTCTGGGAGGAAGTGACCAGCATGTCCAGCCGATGGGCATAGGGTTGATGCTGATCAGTGTTTTTGTGTATTGCGCCTCCCTTTTTTGGGTCAAAAAGGTCAATGCACCGTTGAAACCCATGGCGCAGGCGACGGGCTCCATTTTGGTCTCTAGCCTGTTTGCACTGTGCATGCTGCCCTTGATCTGGCAGCATGCACCAGATCATATCCCCAATACAAAGGCATTGATCGGGCTGTTTTATGCGGTCATTATGGCTTCACTGCTCGCCATGTTCTGTTATTTCAAACTGGTACAAAATATCAAGGCGACCACGTTATCTTTGACCACCGTGTTGACGCCCATGTTAGCTCTGCTGTTTGGTGCTGTGCTGAATGATGAAAAATTATCGGTGATGGTTTTTGTGGGATCCTTTATTTTATTGTTTGGCCTGTTCGTTTATTTTTATCGTGATCTTAAGGCGAGCCAGAATCTCGCCACTAAGATCAAATCTAACCTTCAGTCTAAAGGTTAAATAACTAGTCTTTATTTTTGCTCACGATTACACATTCGGCCAGTTTTACCCGGTCTTGTGGGTGTAAGGTAATAAAATAGGCACCGGTGCGGAACTTACCGTTATCTTCTGCACGGCTATAGACGACCTGAGCAGTTGCGGCAATATGGAAGAAATTTTCAGGGTGGCTTAAAGTCACATGAATATAAGTACCTTCCTGAATCGGGCGATCATTAAAGAAACTGAAACCTGTTTCGGAAAAATTGACATGTTCCGGGATTGGTAACATGGATTGTACAATTGCATCGTACAAAGAACCGGTAATAAGGTTTAATTTCTGGTTGAATAAGGATAATATTCTAGCAATTTGTTGATCTTTTTCAGTTAATTGTTCTAATTCGTAGTTTACTGCGTGATCAAATTGATCTAATTCTGCGAGTAGTAGAAAATAGCGGGGCAGCACAAAGTTAGGATCATAAGGGTCATTAAGTGCGACATCATCAGAAATAATCTGATAATTAATTCGCAAGGCAGCATCGATTCGCGACATAACGCGGCGTTCCATATTGCCGCTTTGATGCTGTAAATTTTCCATAATTATTCCTCGGACTAAATGGTATGTTTAAACCAATCTCGCTGTACATAGGGTTGAGATATACTCGCGCACGGCGTAGTAACCACTTTATTTCTTTTATTGCTTTGGTGTCTATGATCGGTCTCACCCTAGGGGTGGCTGTATTAATTACTGTGTTATCGGTAATGAATGGCTTTGACCGAGAGCTGAAAAACCGTGTCTTGGGAATGATACCTCAAGCTACTGTTTCTTCAACACAAATTTTAACAGATTGGCCGGAACTTGCAAAAAAAGTTGAACAGCATGAACATGTCAAAGGTGTAGCACCATTTACCCAGTTACAGGGCATGCTAACTGCACAGGGCCAAGTGGCTGGAATTATGGTCACGGGCATTGAACCTGAATACGAAAAGAAAGTGTCCATTATCCAGAATCACATGATTGCGGGAAGTATTGATAGTCTGAAAAAAGGTGAATTTGGCATTGTTTTAGGTAAACAAATGACCGATTCACTGGGTTTGGGATTAAACGACAATATTACTTTAGTGCTTCCTGAGGCAACGCCGTCTCCTGCAGGAGTGGTGCCACGTTTCAAGCGTTTTAAGATTGTCGGTATTTTCAGTATCGGAGCTGAAGTAGATTCGATGATGGGTTATATCGCCCTGAACGATGCTTCAACTTTATTGCGCTTGCCGGATGGTGCCCAAGGTGTCCGTTTAAAACTGGATGATATTTTCCTGGCGCCTGAAGTGGCTGATGATATTGTTAAAGATCTGCCAAGCAATTTTTATGCATCGAACTGGACCTTTACCCACGGGAATTTGTTCAGCGCCATTCAGATGGAAAAAGCCATGGTCAGCTTGCTACTGTTCCTGATTGTACTGGTGGCTGTATTTAATATTGTGTCCTCACTGGTGATGGTGGTGACTGACAAAAAGTCCGATATTGCAATTCTGCGTACCTTAGGTGCTTCACCTTCAACCATTACCCGAATTTTTATGGTACAGGGCACCATCATTGGAGTGATCGGGACTGTTTCCGGTGCTATTTTGGGGATTATCTTCGCTTCGAGTATCAGTGGTTTGATCGGTTGGTTGAATACCGCATTCGGTTTGAACCTGTTTGATGCTTATTTCATTAATTACTTGCCGTCTTATTTACGCTGGCAAGATGTCGTGGTGATTGTGAGCCTGTCCTTGGTTCTAAGTTTCCTTGCCACAATTTATCCGGCATTCCGTGCTGCCAAAACTCAACCAGCTGAGGCCTTACGTTATGAGTAATATTGTCCTCGAAGCGAAAAATATCTCGAAAAGTTTTACTGACGGCAAGACTACGGTAGAAGTGATTAAAAATTTGTCCTTGCAGGTCAAAAAAGGCGAGTTTGTTTCTATTGTCGGTTCCAGTGGTTCCGGTAAAAGTACCTTACTGCATGTGCTGGGTGGTCTGGATTGTCCTACTGAAGGGCAGGTCTTCTTAAACGACAAGCGCTTTGATAGTTTAGGTGAAGCTGAACGTGGTTATTTGCGAAATCAGCATTTGGGCTTTGTTTATCAGTTTCATCATCTATTGCCGGAGTTTACGGCGTTGGAAAATGTGGCTATGCCATTGATGCTGCGTGCAGGAACGACCTATAAGCAATCTAAAGAACAGGCTGAATACCTGCTCAATCGGGTTGGATTATCGCATCGTATGACCCATAAACCGGGTGAGCTGTCTGGCGGTGAACGTCAGCGTGTTGCCTTGGCACGTGCTCTGGTGGCTAAACCGGAACTGATGCTGGCGGATGAACCGACCGGTAACCTGGACCGTAAAACGGCGGTGAAAATTTTTGAACTGCTGAGCGAATTACGTAATGAGTTCAATATGGCGATGCTGATTGTGACCCACGATGAACAGCTGGCACAAACTGCCGATTCGATCTTGCATATGCAAGACGGTGTCTGGATTGATGATTAAGGGTTTGTTAACATTTCATAAAGGGTTTGCGTTGTAAGCTCCAATTAAACAATGAGATATAACAGCGTAAAAATGAAATGCAAAGAAGGGCATATATTTAAATTTGATGACAAGGTTTAAGCTAATCTTCGCTTTCAACCCTTCGGGACGTGAATATTTTTTGATGCTACATCGTTGTGAACTACTCATTTAGAATGACTAAATTTCGTATTTCACGCCTTGTATCATCTAAAAAATACTCGTCGTCGCAAACATAGACGAAGTGTCAACCAACCCTAGACACTGATCGACAAATTTAAAAAATAATTGAAGCTCACTGCGGTGGGCTTTAATATTGCCAAAAATAAAAAAATTATAATCACAATGATTCAAATCATATGTATTGGCTGGGTACTGGGTATTGCAACCATGGGAAAAACCTTCCCGATCTTGCAGTCTTTATTCATTCCCTGTATCGCTCTTTTTACCCTGACTCTTATTTTAAAGTGGACTGTTTTAAAACAGGTTCATGCTTTATCTTTTAAATTGTTACAGCTCTGTGTGGGATTAAGTCTCGGGATCACACTTGGCTATAGTTATGCTGATCATCAACTGAGTGAACGCTTACTGCTTCGAGAGCAGCAGACTGAACAGGTGGAAGTAATTGCCTATATTAAAAACCTGAATGAAGAAGGCGATCAGACCATCCAACAAAAAATTCAGGTGCTGAATCGGCATAATGAAATCGTGCAGTGGCAGGCATTTTTAAGAAATGAAGCAGATTCAGGTTCATCTTCCGTACTTGAATTGGGTCAATATTACCGTTTGCAGGGACAAATTCTGCCGGCCCATAGCTATGCCACCGAGGGCGCTTTTGATCAGGAGCAATGGTATATCCAGCAAAATGTCATGTCTGGATTTAAAGTTAATGCAATAGAAAAGCTGACGCAACAGCAGATAGCTGCTTTGGGTTATGGAAAATACCTAAGACAACAAGCTTCTGTTTCTAATCAGATTCAACTTCGGGTCGAACAGCAGCGTTTGGCGTTACGCTATTTTATCAAGCAGCAGCCGGTGCAGCATAAAGGTTTGATGCTGGCTTTATTGACTGGGGACAAAAGCTTACTGGATACAGCAACCGAGCAACTGTTTCAGCGCTTTGGCATGAGTCATTTATTGGCCATCTCTGGGCCGCATGTGCTGATTTTTGCCGTATTGCTGTGCTGGAGTTTACATCAGCTGATTCGTCGTTATCGACCCCAGCTCTATTTAAAATGGCCTAAGCAATATCTGCTGATCTGGCCTTTTTGTATTAGCGTAGCGTTGTACTGTGCATTTGTCGGCTTTGAAATTCCGGCGTTAAGAACGCTGTTGAGCTGCTTATTGATCAGTGTTTTTATCTTGTTCAAACACAAGGTCCGGCCGCTTAATATTTTACTTTTTAGTACATCAATCCTGTTAATTTTTGACCCTTTCAGTATTTTATCGGCCGCGTTCTGGCTGTCTTATGGTGCATGCTTTGTGTTACTGCGAATTTATCAGACCGTGCAGCAGCAAAGTGGCACAGATGAGCTGAAGACTAGAATTCAATACCTCAAAATGCAGTTGAAGCTCTTAATCGAATCGCAATGGAAAATATTTCTAGCCTTATTTCCACTGATGATCCTGTTCTTTAAACAGATGGCATGGATTACGCCACTGAGCAATTTATTTGCCATTCCCTGGATTGGTCTGGTGATTGTTCCATTGGATCTGCTTGCAGCGCTGTGCTATTTCATTGCTGAACCTTTGGGCAGTCTGGTTTTTCAAATCAATGATCAGTGTCTAGCTGCTTTGCTGTTGTTAATGCAACTTTTAGATCGGCTGATTGCCCCGACATTACAACCGATTGCCATGAATTCTGTCGTATGGTTCAGTGTGTGTCTAGGCTTGATCATCCTGTTTTTACCGCGCAATGTGTTGCCTAAAACCTGGGCTGTATTGTGTTTTATGCCTTTGATTGCTCTAGACAGCAGTAAAAACGAATTTGAACTGAATGTCTTGGATGTGGGACAAGGACAGGCGATTTTTATCCGTGATCATGAGCAAACCCTGATGATAGACATGGGCGGAAATTATGATGAAAGTAAATTTAGTATTGGCAAGCAAATCATTTTGCCCTTTTTATCGGTGCAGGGTGTGAGCGAGTTGAATCAACTCATATTGACTCATCTGGATCAGGATCATAAAGGCGGTTATGAGTCGATCAAACAGCAATTACCCATCAGGCAAGTCTATTCAAATGAACAGCTTGAAGTGGCTGCTTCCAGCCGGTTTGATTATTGTCATCAAGGACAAAACTGGCAGTGGGGTGATCGGGTAAACATGACCGTATTGTCACCCAAAACCGAAAATCTGGTCTATGCCAACGCTGAGAAAAATGAAATGTCCTGTGTGATGTATGTGCAGGTGAAACATGCCCAACCTTATCAAAATTTTTTACTGATGGGAGATGCAGGTTGGCAAACGGAATATCAAATTCTGCAGGATTATCCGGATTTAAAAGTTGATGTGCTGGTTTTGGGGCATCATGGCAGTCGGCACAGCTCAGCCTACGCTTTTTTAAAGCAATTAAAACCGAAAGTGGTGATTGCATCGGCAGGGTTTCATAACCGCTATGGTCATCCCAGCGAAATAACACTGCAACGTCTCAAGCAGTTGAATATTCCGGTATTGAGCACAGTACAGCAGGGCAGTATTCAGTTTATCAGACAGACTAATGGACAGATGCAATTACATTACGCGCGTGAACAAAGACAATGGTTAAAACGTGCAACAGCCAAGCTTAAATCATAAAGCTTAATTATAAGACCTGCTCATTTGCTAATGGAATTGCTGTATTTTGAGCTGCTGTCTCGGCACGGACTTTAGCAACCAGTTCTAAAGCTTCTGGTTTCTTAAGATAGTACAGTGCATCTAATTCGGGACTGGCTTTGAAGCGTTTATAGCTCCAGTGGTAATGCTCAGGATAACGACGGATCAGGTTTTCAATCGCTTGGAAAATAATGCCGGTGCCTTGATTGGTATCGACTGTATAAATGCGATCATCAATCGCTTCAAAATGCAAATCAAAGCCCTGATCATCATTGCGCAGTGCATATAAAAACAATGTTTTGGCCTTGGTTTTTTGAATCAGTTTGGCACTCAAATTACTGGTCGCCAAAGGGAGTCCAAAATAAGGAATCATTTCACCGCCAACATTGGGTGTGTGGTCCGGCAAAATAACCGTCGTTCCGCCTTGCTTTAAGGCTTTAAAAATCTGGCGAACTCCGGATTCATCGGTAGGTACTAAAGTTGCCTGTTCACGACTGCGCGCGTTACGCACAAACAGATCGGCCGCTTCATTTTTTACCGGCTTATACATGATGGTCATTTTAGTAAATTGAGCAATATAAGCATTCATGATTTCCCAGGTACCAAAATGCGGAACAATTAACACCACACCTTTGTTTTCTGCCAGTGCATCCAGAAGCAGCTGCTTGCCATGAACTTTGTGAATGCGCGCAAGATTGGCTTCATTGCTGGAACCCCAGATACTGAAGAACTCAAAATAAGAGATCAGTTCATTGCGGATGGCTTGAGCGGTAATTTTTTCCCGTTCTGCATCGCTCAGTTCGGGCAGGGCAATATTTAAATTCAGTCGAATGGTTTCTGAAGTTTTTGAAATTTTAAGGGCATTGACCAGACCCGCTAAACCACGAGCTATAAATCGAGAAATTTGAATAGGTTGTCGGCTAATAAAATGTAAAAGACGATATGTTGTATTCTGGGAGCTTCGATCGGTCATTGTTGTATTGTCAATTACATTATGAATGGAAAAGATAAATTTATTATAAGGGAAAACCGATAATTTAGACAGATTTAACCCGATCAGTGTATATAATGAGTCCAATTTAATTCAACATTGGATCGTTTTTCATGTCCGATTGGCCACCAAAACCAGAAAATGAAATTCAAAACATACAACCCAATCCGCAAAATATAACTGGAAAAGAATGGCACATTTTAGAAAAAGCCGTTTTAGCCTCTGTAGAAGAACAGCGCCGTGCACGCCGTTGGGGCATCTTTTTTAAATTTTTAACTTTTGCTTATATCCTGTTTATTTTGGTACTACTGGCTAAAAGCTGCAGTACTTCAACGACAGATCCAACAGCGACAACCAGTTCGCATATTGCCGTGGTCGACATTATTGGCACCATTGCTGCAGACAAGCAAAGCGTGAATAGCACCGATACAGTCAAAGCACTGAAGAAGGCTTTTGAAAATAAACAAAGTAAAGCGGTAGTTTTAAATATTAATTCTCCAGGTGGCTCACCTGTTCAATCGGATGAAATCTGGCAGGAAATTCAATATTTGAAGAAAGCCCATACAGACAAAAAACTGTATGCAATCATTGGTGATACAGGTGCCTCAGGTGCATATTACATTGCCTCTGCTGCAGATGAGATCATTGTCAATCCTTCAAGTCTAGTTGGTTCTATTGGTGTGATTATGCCGAACTACGGAGTAACAGGTTTAATGCAGAAACTGGGCGTTGAAGACCGCACCATGACTTCAGGTGAAAATAAAGCTCTTTTATCGATGACTCAGCCGGTAGATGCTACACAAAAGGCCCACGTACAAGGGGTGCTGGATAATGTGCACGACCATTTTATCAATGCCGTGAAACAGGGCCGTGGGAAAAAATTGAAATCGACTGATCCTGCAATCTTCTCAGGTTTGTTCTGGACAGGTGAACAGGCGGTGAAATTGGGCATTGCAGACCGTACCGGTAGTTTAAATAGCTTAAAACGTGAACTGAAAGTAGAAAAAGCGGTGAATTACACCATCGAATATAGTCCTTTCGATTCAGTTCTGGGACGTGTGGGAAGTTCAATGGGGCAGGGTTTTGCCAGCTCAATTTCACAGCAAGTACAATCTGAACAAACGACAAAATTGCAATGAAACCACTGATCCACTTTGCGCACGCCAATGGCGTGCCATCGAAGGTCTATCAAAAACTGTTTGATGGACTGAAAGATGAATATGACATTATTTACGTGCCCTTGCTTGGTCCGGACAAGCGTTATCCTATAGACAATCACTGGCACAGCTTAACTAATCAGGTGATTGACAGCATTACGCGCCAAGCTCAGGGACGCAAAGTCATCGGCCTTGGCCATTCTTTGGGATCGGTGCTGACTTTTCAGGCGGCCTTAAAACGTCCTGAGCTGTTTGAACAGGTCATTATGATTGATCCGCCCTTAATTATGGGCAAAGACGGCTTTGCTTTGCATGTAGCCAAAACCTTAAAGTTAAAGGCTGTGGATAAGATGTCGCCGGCATCTTTATCCTTACGTCGTCGAGATCATTGGGAAAGTCGGGAACAGGCCGCTGAATTGCTTCGTTCTAAAGGCTTTTATCAACATTTTGATGAAGAATGTTTCCAGGCCTATATCGATCATGCTTTAACAGAAGACAAGCTGCGAGGCGGTGTGGAGTTGACTATTTCCAAAATGGATGAGGTGAATATTTTCAGAACCAATCCATCATTGTGGTGGCTGCCACAGCCAAAACTTCAAGTGCCTGTCCAGCTGCTGATAGCTGAGAAAGGGCCATTTATTGCACGTGGCTTTCCGCAAATAGCGAAAAAGAAGTTTGGTATTCCGTATACAGTTGTTCCGGGAAGTCATATGTTTCCGCTGGAAAAACCGCTAGAGACCGTAGAATTGATTAAGCAATTGATTCAACAGCAGGCAGCGTAATTTCTGCGCCAGTTGATCAATAAAAAATCAAGCCATAAAAAAAACGCATCCTCAGATGCGTTTTTTTATATTGTAACCATTTTTAAATCTTGCAGAACTGCACCGGCTCAATCATGGCTTGACCACGATACAATACACCTTGTTCAGTATGCTGAATTGTACCCGTACAAATCCATTCTACTACTTGCGGATAAATCAGATGTTCAAGCACATGCACACGATTGGCAAGACTGATGACATTGTCATGCAGATTTACTTTTAACACGCCTTGAGCAAGTGCCTGTCCTGCATCCAGTTCAGCAGTGACATAGTGAACCGTACAGCCATGCAAAACATCACCGGTGTTCAGTACACGTTGATGGGTATGCATACCTTTGTAATTTGGTAAGAGAGAAGGGTGAATGTTGATCATTTTCCCTTCCCAAGCTTTGACAAACTTGGCACTCAAGATGCGCATAAAGCCTGCCAGCACCACTAAATCAACATCCCAGTCGAGTAATTGCTGATGCATGACATCATCAAAGGCTTCCCGATTCGGATATTGCTTGTGTTCAATAACGGCGGTTTTAATTCCTGCTTTTCCAGCGCGTTCTAAAGCATAAGCTTCAGGTTTATTGGAAATAACCCCGGCAATTTGACCTGAAAGATTGGCATCAATCAGAGCTTGCAGGTTACTTCCACTTCCTGAAACCAGGACAGCAATTTTAATCATGCGAAGTACTTATGCAAAAACCACACGGATTTTTTCGTCAGCACCTTCAACGGATTCAGCATTATCAACAATGTGACCCATAGTCCATGCTTTTTCGCCCAAGCTATTCAGCAATTCAACAGTTTTGTCAGCATCTGCTGCGTCAACAGCCAGTACCATACCTACGCCACAGTTAAATGTGCGGTACATTTCGAACTGTTCTACACCACCTTCACGTTGAAGCAGTTTGAACAATTCTGGCCATTGCCAAGATGATTCATTAATCACTGCCTGAGCGCCATTAGGAAGTACGCGCGGTAAGTTACCCGGTAAGCCGCCACCTGTAATGTGTGCCATCGCATGTACATCGACGTGTTTTAGTAATTCAAGGATAGATTTAACATAAATACGTGTTGGTTCCATTGCAACGTCTGCAAGCGGGCGACCATCCACGATTTGAGTCAGGTCAACGTTTTTTACGTCAAGAATTTTACGAAGAAGAGAGTAACCGTTTGAATGTGCACCAGAAGAGGCTACACCTACTAAAACGTCACCTGCTTTGACTTTAGAGCCATCAATAATTTTGCTTTGCTCAACTACACCTACACAGAAACCTGCAAGGTCATAGTCTTCACCTTCATACATGCCTGGCATTTCAGCAGTTTCACCGCCTACAAGTGCACAGCCAGCAAGCTCACAACCCGCACCAATACCTGTCACTACATTTGCTGCAACATCAACATTGAGGTGACCCGTTGCATAGTAATCGAGGAAGAATAATGGTTCAGCACCACAAACCAAAAGATCGTTTACACACATTGCAACCAGGTCTTGACCAATTGTGTCATGACGGTTTAAGTTGAGTGCTAAACGTAATTTTGTACCTACACCATCCGTGCCAGATACGAGAACAGGTTCTTCATAACCTTTAGGAATTTTACAAAGTGCGCCAAAGCCACCTAGACCGCCCATAACTTCAGGACGTTTCGTGCGCTTAGCGACAGATTTGATTCGATCGACTAATGCGTCGCCCGCTTCGATGTCGACACCCGCATCTTTGTAGCTTAAACCAGTGTTTGGGGTAGAAGTTGAGTTGCTCATAATGAAGTCTCCGCATTCGCGCCGCGATTATACCCGAATATACGAAACTCTTATGTTATTTATGCGCTAAAATGCTATCTTTATTCAAATATTTTAATGTCTAGAACAAATAAACTGAAAAAAGGCGAGTTTCTATGGTCGATCGCACCTCACGACGCATTTTTATACTTGCAGCAATCGCATTCATCCTTTGGGTTCTGTATTTACTTAAACCTGTGGTGTTGCCTTTTATTGGAGCATTTTTAATTGCTTATTTGTTCAGTCCATTGGTCGATAAATTACATAGAATAGGCTTGCCGAGATGGCTGGCAATTAGTGTGGTATTTGTAGGGATTGGGGTCGTACTGACTTGGGCGATGTGGTATCTGGTTCCATTGGTCTGGAAACAGCTCATGTATGCCAAGACTAGTATTCCTGCAGGTATTCACTGGGTGAACTATACCTTCCTGCCTTGGTTGTCGCATACATTTAATTTGATGCCGATGGAAATAGATACCGAGCAGATGTCCTCTGCCATTATGGATTACATTCAAACCAATTATAGTGCAGACAGTATTCAGGCTCTGGTACTGAAAGTTGCCCAGTCTGGCCTGAATTTTATTCAAATTGGCGGAACGATCATATTAATCCCGATTATTGCCTTTTATTTCCTGCTGGATTGGGATCGCATGCTAGACAGCCTACGCCGTCTGATTCCTCGTCCCTATGAAAAGACAACTTTAAACATTGTAGGTGAATGTCATAGTGTTTTAGGTGCCTTTGTTAAAGGTCAATTCTTGGTGATGCTTTTGCTCGGCGTGGTCTATGCAGTAGGTTTGCAAATGATTGGACTGGAAGTCGGTCTGATTATTGGCATGATTGCAGGTTTGTCCAGTATTATTCCTTATCTGGGTTTTGCGGTGGGAATTATTGCCGCTGTGATCGCCACACTATTTCAATTTGGTCTCGACTGGACCCATCTTGCCTTGGTGGGTGTGGTTTTTATGGTGGGTCAGATGGTAGAAGGTTATATTCTGCAACCCTTTCTGTTGGGCGATAAAATTGGCCTATCACCAGTTGCGGTAGTGTTTGCAGTATTGGCTGGTGCCCAGCTTGCCGGCTTTCTGGGAATGCTGATTGCTTTGCCTGGAGCAGCCATCATTGTTGTCCTGTTGCGTCACGCACGCGAATGTTATGAAAAGAGCCACATTTATGGACAATCTACAGTGATTATACAGAGTGCTAACACAGGTTCGATTTCGGTTGAAAGTGAACAGGTCGATGTAGAGGTGGAACTAAAAAATCATCCCTCAAAAAATCTGCAAGATGCTGAAAAATCGAGTAAGATTGAATTGATAGATCATAAAGAACCTTAAGGTTAAAACTCAAATATGCGTCAACTGCAACTTGATATTGAACCTCAACTGGATGCCAGAATTAGCGATTTTTCTGGTCCGGGATGGGGTCATGTGATCGATGCAGTTCGGCAACTCCATGCCGGTTTAATGAACCGCTTTTATGTCTATGGCGGTGCGGGATCTGGCAAGAGTCATTTGCTTTCTGCTATTTGTGATTCTTATCTAGAAGTTGGCAAATCGGCAATTCAGGTTTCACTGCTGGAATTGCTGGATGCACCTACTGAAGCGATTACTTCATTAGATCAATATGATCTGGTTGCACTTGATGATATTGAAGCAATTAGTGGGGTTCCACATTGGCAAAAAGCAGTCTTTCACTTAATTAATTACAATAATGAAGGTGGCGGACAGCTGGTTTTTTCGTCGCGTATGGCACCCATTGAGTTAAAACTTGAACTTCCAGATTTACAGTCACGCTTGACTCAGGCAGTCAGTGTTAAAGTGCCATCGGGGAGTTTATATGCTGACCGTTATGCATTGGTGAACTCGGTGTTGTCACGTCGCGGAATTCATATTGATCAGCAGATCATTGATTATTTATTGGTCCATGGACCTCATCAGACTTCTGTTTTACTGCAGACTTTAGAACAGCTTATTCAACTGTTAAAAGGTGAAAAAACCAGAATCAGTCATGCCAATTTAAGACAAATTTATGCCTTAATCGATGAATATCGGTAAACAATAAAAAATCTTGAGAAATTGTTCAAGCTGTGACAAAGTACAGCAAAATAGTTCGATGTTGCAGGGAATGTGCAACTTAAGAATAAAAATATATAGAAAAATACAAGGAGAAAGGTATGCTCAAACGGAGCATAGGTATAGGGATGTTATGCGTTGCAGGACATGCTTATAGTGCCGACATTATCGTAAATACGACTGAAGATACTAAAAAAGATGACAAGGAATGTTCATTACGTGAAGCAATAGAATACGTTAATTTGGGGTTGCCTGAAGCAGGTCATTTGGGCTGTGGTGGTAAAGGTTCCAGCGCAACCATCGTGCTTGAAAAACAAACAACCTATAAGTTAGATAACCAAATTAAAATTACGGCAGCACTGACTTTAAAAACAGTGTATGACAGCAGTTTTTCAAACGATATAAAGCCAGGTTTAAATAATGCCACGATTAAAATGGTGGGCAAGAATAATATCTTTTATATTGATGATGCAACAAAGGGCCTAGTTCAAGTTAACCTCATTGAAGTGAATTTGCAGGGGTGTGATCAGAGCGTTTGTGCTAGCCAAGGCGGTTTAATTTTTAACAATGAATATCTGGTTTTAGATCATGTGAAATTAACAGGCGGTATCGCAACCCAAGGTGGTGCCATTTACAATGTAGGTGTGCCGACTGAAACAGAATCATTGTCACGTAGTCTAGTTGAAATTAAATACAGTCTGTTTGAAAAAAATAAGGCGGATGAAGGCGCTATTATTTATAGTCAGGTTCCGCAATTTAGAATATCAAATTCTGTTTTTCGAGAAAATGAGACTAATTCAGCAAGCACTGCAAATATATATTCTGCTACAGATTTAGCTAGTACAGCTTTGTCTGTGTTTCCATACATGTCCTATAAAATTGCCAATAGTACTTTTTATAAAAATAAAGGCTGGATAATTAATGTTCGTGATGGTATAGGCTTAAATAACCTAACTGTCATAGGTAATACAGCAGGGATTCAATTTAATGCGCCTGCGCAAAAAGCCTATTTAGCCAATAGTATTGTTTTGGGAAATCCATATCCTATTACTCAGGATAATAACTGTTCTTTTATAAATACCGATAAAACTTATAATCAAAATAATGTCGTGGCGAATAGTTGTACGGCAGGCGACAGTCTATATCCAAATGATATCTGGACTGGTACACAGCTCATTGCAGGTGATGCATTAGATGGAAAATGTAAAACATTAAGTGAAGATCCGGACTCATTATTATGTCCTTATTTTCAATCTGATAAAGATTTTTTAGGATATTTTCGCCCGCGTATTTTGATGAGCTATAAGAGCCTGGCTGAATCATTATTCATCAATAAAGGTAAATTTCAGGTTGATTCAACTTCCAAAGTGATGGGATGTGAAAGCATAGATCAGCGTGATAATGCACGTGATGAAGATAATGATTTATGCGATCGTGGTGCAATTGAAATTGTGGTACCCAGCACAACAGGACTTGTGGGTGAAGATTTAATTATAGGGGAAACTGCCAAAATTTCAGTAGTTAGTTATCTTAGTGATAGTGATTTGGTGCCAAAAGAAGAATGTGATGCCATATTAGGTCAAAATCCTACAGGTGAAGCATGGCAAGCAGGTTGTTTGCAAGTGGTACAGACACAAACACCTTCCAAAGGTAAACTGAATATTAATGAAGATGGAACGCTGGTTTATACACCTCAAGGTAGTTGGCATGGTGCAGATATTTTTAAAATCCGGCTGGTGACTTCATCTACGCGTTTTAATAAAACCAAACCCTATATGGAAGTGAATGTGAATGTTGTACAGGCACCGCAAAATGCTATGGAAAGTAAGAGTGTGAACACATCAGGTGGT
>NZ_DJDC01000093.1:21512-26423 GCF_002430855.1 Acinetobacter sp. UBA5934
TTACGCCGGTATAAAAAATAATTAAGGATGATCTATGAAAAATTATAAAAAAGGATTGCTCACTGCCATGATATTGTCTGCGATGTCATTAATGGCAGCAGAACAGAAAACAATTTTTGTGAATACCTTCGATGATGAAGATAATACCAATCCCAATAAATGTTCATTGCGTGAAGCAATTAAAGCTGCCAGTTTAGATAAGGCTTATGGTGGCTGTACGCCAGGTAATACTGTCAGAGGGCAAAAAGATTATATTCAGCTTGAAGAGGGTGAATATATCCTTAATAGCGAATTAACGCCAGAATCAGAAATTTACATTTATGGAAAATTACCTGTTGATTATTCAACAAAAGATGTCTTAACCAATGAGTATCCAGCACGTCAAAATTTAAAAACTAAAATCAGTGCAAAAGATAAATCACGAATTTTCAATACTATCGACAGGGAATCAACACTGTCTTTATATAATGTTGCTCTAGATAGGGGAGCTTCAAGTGAAGTGGGGGGAGCATTGCTGATCGGTGGTTCCTTAAATATGACCAATAGTGCTATTTTAAACTCAGCTTCCGCTAAGGATGGCGGAGCAATTTATTTCGTCGCCCATAAACCAGAAAATCAAATTAATTTAAGCGGTACACTTATACAAGGTAATAGCGCAACTGAAGGTAGTGTTATTGCGATGGACTGCATGGCAAATTTGGGAAAAACAAATGCGATTATTAAAATTGATAAAAGCAGTATTGTGGAAAATGGTTCAGCAGCCAGTCTGAGTACAATCGATTTATGTGGTAGTTCAAGTGTAAGCATCACAGCAAGTACAATTGCGAAGAACACAGCAAATAGCAGTAATGGCAGTATTATTCGTGTTCTAAATACTGCAGATCATCGTTTAAGTCCAGGTTCCGAATTATTACTGCATAGTAATACCATCGTTGAAAATAATGCTCATAGTACTTTGTATTATGATGATACGGGTAGCATTTCTTTAAATTTCAATATCTTGGCTTATAATGCTGGTAAGTCATGTCGTTATGCACTAAATAATGGCGATTTGACAACTACTAAGCGTGTTATCTACGCTTATCAAAATGCGTTGCAGCTAGATCCTGGAACAGGACAGTGTGATTTACCGACAGCATCTACTGCTGGTAATACAAGTCTTAATACCAATATTAATTTAGGTTCAATCAGTATGGCGACAGTTCTGTCACCATATCAAGCTGCATCTAAATATAATTTATTTTTACCGATGTATTATCCGATTGATAATCAGAATACTACTGATTTAGTTAATACAGGTATGTCGGAATGTAGTGCCACAGATCAACGTAATTTGGCGCGTATTACAGATACTACCCATATATTAGATCCCAACTTAAATAACACCTGTGATATTGGCTCGATTGAACGCATGCGTTTAACTGCAGCTGATACGACAACGCTAACAAATAGATCTTATATAGCACTCATTTCAGATTATCAAACGCAAATTGATAAACTCAAAGAATATCTTGCTGATCCTGAGGCAGATAAAGAACTTAGAGTAAAGGATCAAGAAGACTTAACAAAATTTGAAGACTTAAAAAAATTTACCGAACAGTATGCTCAGTATCGTGCCATCTATTTTGATCCTTTTTCAAATGCTTTACCAAGTGAAGAAGCTGCCTCGGATATGGCTGGTGCAATACAACTTAAAGCACTTAATACCAATAACTATACAATAACGACCTATAACTATGGTATTGGCGAGTTTGTTGAAAAAAGCGGGGGAGGATTCGAGTTTGCCGGAACTGCTGATCCTAACTTTAAGTGTGAATGGAAAGAGGATCTAAAACAAATCATCATTTATCGTACGGATGGCCGAGTAGTAGATGGGCATGGTTACTGTTCATATACTATTACGTCTAAACAAGACAGTGCAGTCAAGTCTACTGGACTGATAACGGCAAATTTTGTCAATATTGCACCTATAGCAGAAAATGATACCTATTCAATTACTCCAAGTTCGAATTCAGTACTTAGCGTTAATCCATTAACCAATGATAGTGATGATGGGGATGGACCAACAAATCATCTAACTATTAATAAGAATGTATTTTATAAAAATGATCAGGGAGTTGAGTTACCGATACGTCTATCGACCATTCCTGCTGGTTTAATTGTGAATGCGGATCGTAAAGGTCCATGCCCAGGTAATTATATCAAAGACACCTGTTATGGTGGACAATTGTACTTTGAAGTGAAAAATAATTTTAGTCAGTTTGATTATGAACTGGATTATAATATTTTTGATGCAGAAGGAATGTCGTCAAATAATGCGAAAATTTACTTACTCAACACTGAAAAGAATACGAACAATGAAGCATCTGGAGGAGGCGGAAGTCTAGGGATATATAGTATTTTAGGCTTAGCTGGTCTTGCTTTATTTAGAAATCGTCGCAAGAAATAATATTCTAATCAAAAAAATGCCTCATTGATGAGGCATTTTTTATTTTTAAATTAAGGCTATTAATGAACAGCGATTAGAAATGATTAAAATAGAGCTGCTTGAAGAAATAACTAAACTAAAAACACCAAATAAAAGAATGTTTATCTTTTGATAACCCTTGTCTATTTAGTGACTAGTTATTTGGGGTTGCAAATATTTACTGATATATTCTGCGCGAATAAGTGGACGCTCTTCAGGTGTTGCCTTTTGCATACGGCTACCCAACTCTTTGCGTTCCTGACTACTCATTTTTTGCCAGGTTTCACGCATTTTTTGTTTTTCTTGCTCGGGAAGCTGGGTAAACCAATCCATACGTTGCTGTAAGGTTGTGCCTTGGGCTTCAGGTAATTCTTTAAGTGACTGGTAACGTTGAATGAGCGCGCGCTGTTCACTATCAGACAATGTTTCCCAGGTTTCTGCCACTTGTGTGTCAGCATCTTTGGAAAAAATCCAAAAACGTTCGAAACCAGCAAAACTGGTTTGTAAAAATCCGAGTGCACAAAAAGCAAATGCTAATTTTTTAGCTGCCATGTGGAGCCTTATCCTCACCTAAAACCATTAACATTTCCAAATCTTCAACCATTTGCGGGGATAGTTTTGGAGTCACTACAACTTGATTTTGAGGTTTTGTTGACATTTCAATGGAATTTGGCAGTACCACGAAACCTGCAATTGCTGCAGCAAGCGCAAAACCTGACATTTTCCAAAGTCCATAACGTGATGTTTCTCGTGCCTGAATTTCTTCAATGACATGATTCATCACCACAGGTTTGGCTTTGTGATGTTGTGCGAGTCCATCGAGTTTGGAAGTAACTTTTTTTAAGAAATCATCTTGTTTCATTCGGATGACCCTCCACGATATGGATTCAAATGTGCTAAAGAAGCTCGGAGACCTTGAATAGCACGGTGATAATGGGTTTTTACACTACCTTCACTGCACTCCATGATTTGTGCAGTGGTGTGTGTATCAAAACCTTCCCAAGCACGCAGCATGAAAGCTTGTTGCTGGCGAACAGGAAGCTGAGCGATAGCTTCTTGTATTTCTTCGGCAGTCACGGCTTGATCAAGAAAATCGAATGGACTAGGTGTACTTTCATCAACAATATCATTCAGTTCGATATCGTCATCATCCAAGCTGACCTTTTTAAAAAAAGAAAAAGGTTGTGCTCGGCGGACTTCTTTTCTACGCCAGTCTTGTAGTTTATGATTCAAAATGGTGTAAAACAGGGGATACCACTCATCAGTCGACTTATCTGCATATGCCTTATGCAAGGAAATAAAAGCTTCCTGCACGAGATCCATCGCAATGCCTTGTTGACCTTGAGTTGCGCTTTCCATCATCACTAAAGCACGTCCAGTCACATCCTGCATAAAAATTTTCAGGCGTTGTTCAGCCGTACTCTTGAGAGTACTCAAATTTTCCGACTGAGACGACTTCGGTGCTGAATCCATAGAGATGGAAAATCCTGTCATTGGATACCCACCATTATTTCCATATTCATAATCTCTATAACGTTGGAAATAATGGTTTGGTTGACAAAAAAATTATTATTTTTCTAGTGTAATCTATTTTTAAACATGGATGAGGGATGCTTAAAATAAAGTAACGAAAGATCAGATTTATAAACGTTGGCGTACCATTTCAAAGAAACATACAGACCCTGCAATAGCAACGTTTAAAGATTCCTGTCCACCCGGTTGAGGGATGGAAACTGCTTGTGCATGAGCAAGCGCGTAATCCGACACACCTTGACCTTCATTGCCTAAAATCCAGACACAAGATTGGGTGAGATCCTTAGAATATAAGCTTTCGGATTCATGTGAACTGGTCACGTATACAGGAATCTTGAATTGATCCAGAATATCTTCAAGTGCAATATTTTCATAAGTACGTAGTGAAAAATGAGCTCCCATTCCTGCACGAAGTACGCGCGGCGACCAAAGCGAAGCTGAACCTTTGGTACAGACGATTTGTTGAATACCTGCTGCTGCTGCAGAGCGAAGTAAAGTACCGACATTTCCCGGATCTTGAATATTTTCCAGAATCAAGGTGTCTGCTGTGAAATCCAGGGCATGGCGGGACGTGGGTAAATCTACAATCGCAAGACAAGCCAATGTCGTGCCTAGAGTGCTTAAATCCTTGTATAGAGATTCACTGATCACAAAGACTGCACCCTGATATTGTTCAGCAATGCGATCAAAATCAGGATGATTTAATGCCTGTTCAGTGGTAAAAATAGATTTGATTTTTCTATCTTCTGCGAGCCAGGCCAAACATAAGTGGGTGCCTTCAAGTACGGTTTGACCTTGTTTTTTACGATATGAATTTTGCTCAATTAAGCCACGTAAGTGCTTAATTTTAGGATTATCTTTTGATTCTAGAAAAATAGTCGGCATGGGAGATGAGATCCACGGAAGCAAGT
>NZ_DJDC01000009.1:0-340 GCF_002430855.1 Acinetobacter sp. UBA5934
GTTCAGCATAGGCATAAAACGGCGCATCGACCGTTTTCATTTCTACCTGGGTGACTTTTGCCACTTCACTGAGTAAAGCTCGAATAGATATATTCTGCCCGGCAATATTAAAAGCATCACAGGTATAAGGCTGAGTCCTTAACCATTGTAGAGAAGCAAAAATGGCATCACAGCAATCCAATACATGCAAAAAGCTACGTTCAACGGTACGATCTAGAGTTTGTGCCTGCTGACGCAGCTCAATATATTCACGTTTCCTCGCCGCAACCTGTAAAGCCAGAGGAATAATATTTTTCGGCAATGGCGCAACAAACTCCCCCAACACACCATGTTCAAATGC
>NZ_DJDC01000009.1:494-17060 GCF_002430855.1 Acinetobacter sp. UBA5934
GCGCAACAAACTCCCCCAGCACACCATGTTCAAATGCACCCGCTATATTGCACAACCTTAAAATGGCAATTTTCCATTCACTGTCGGTCAAAGCGGTATCGCGGATGATTTCTTCCGTCATTTGCTGTGACTTCACGTAGGGATTGGGATAAGAATAGTTAAAAGGAAGATCTTCAGTCAGGATTAAACTTGACTGACCATAGACCGCCAAACTGGATAAGTGAATTAAGGTACGAATGCCGGTACGCTGCATGGCACGCAGCAGACTCATAATACAGCTAACATTGTCGTTATAATATTCCAGCGGTTTAAGTACGGATTCTTCTATCGATTTAAAACCGGCGGTATGAATGACCGCTTCTACAGAATATTGTTCAAAAACTTTGTTTAAAGCTGGGGTATTTCGGATATCAATTTTGACAAAAGGCACATACATGCCGGAAATGTATTCAAGTCGTTCTAAGGTTTGTAAAGTTGCATTGGATAAATTATCGACAATGATGACCTCTTGTCCATGAGCCATCAGGCTTAACGCAATATGTGAGCCTATAAAGCCTAAACCACCAGTCACTAAAATCATTGTATACTACCCTTTTCTTATGAAGTTCGGATGCATCAATATCGATTGGGCATTCCTCAAGTGAAGTTCGATGAGTACCTTATTACTAATTACCTCTGCTCCAACCTCAATCTATGCCTGGCATGCCTTGGGTCTGGCTCAGGCTTTACACGCTAAAAACCAGGCATTTCGCGTGTTCTTCTATCAAGACGGTGTAAATGTTGCGAATGCCTTGCAATGGGTTCCGGATGATCAGCGTAACTTGACTGAAGAATGGCAGAAACTGGCAATTCGTTTACCGGTATGTGTCAGTGCTGCTTTGGCCCGTGGTATTAGCGATGAGGAAAATGCGAAACGACATCAAATTAGCCAACACAATCTTGCACAAGGCTTTGAACTGGTTGGCCTGGGTGAACTCGCCGATGCAGTGCAATCAACACAACGTCTGATTCAATTCTAAGGCGATATTTTTTGGTCATTGTTGCTTTTAAAAGGTAAATTGTGTGAAATCTGTACTCGTTATTTTAACCCAAGCTAATCTGGCCAATCTGCAAGTGCACGAAAGCCTGTCTGCCACGATGGTACTGGCAACTTTTGGCTGTGAAGTGAAAGTCTTACTGCAAGATGCCGCCTTAAGTTTACTCAATGCCGAACTGCAATTTGAGCAACTCAAGCATGCTTTTAAAGTGGCATCCAATATGGTCGATAGCTTTGAATTTTATGATCTTAGTCCAATTTTGGTCGAAAATAGACATCAAAACTCACACTTTGTGACCAATGCTCAACAGGATATTGAATTTGTTGAGTTAAATGCTGATTTTATTCAAAGTTTTGATTTTGTACTGTACTGGTAAAGTTGAAGAGTAAACTGATTATGTCGAATAAAAGCTTATATTTGGTACAAAGTACTTTCTCAGCAACTCCGTCTGTACTGGCAAAATTGCAACAGGTTCATAGCCCTGAAGATACGATTGTGCTGATGGGTGAATCGGTCTTACAACTGTCGCATCCATTCCTGCAACAATTAAACAATATCTATGTACTGGACACCGATGCGGAAATTCTCGCAGGCCAAAAAACCGAAAATTTACAAGTGATTTCTTATGCAGAATTCGCAGATATTTGCCTGAACTATACCCGCTGTATTCGCATGAATTAATGAGATTAATGATGAATCTAGAACTCGATCAAGACGGTCACTTAGTCGATTACACCATCTGGAATGAACAAGTGGCTCAAGAACTGGCAAATTCTCTGGAGCTGCAACTTACAGCGTGGCATTTTGAAGTTTTACATGCCGTACGCCAGTTCTATCAACAGTTCGGGCATTCACCTGCCACTCGTCCACTGATCAAATTTCTGATGAAAACCGTCAGTGCCGATATCAATAATGCCGTCTTGCAAGACCAGTTTAATACCGGTCTGGTGGCACGTCATTTAAGTCGTCTGGCAGGCATTCCTAAACCGCCGAATTGTCTATAAGTTCGGTGGATAAATTCCCAGGATGTTATTTATATCGTTTTAGATAGTTGAAATAATGTTGCCTAAATGAACGGCTGACCTAAAGCTTCATTCATCCACTAATCTTCCCAATGTGCCATAGTCCTTAAAATTGGATAAGCTCTGAACCTTTTTCAGTTAGAGGAACTACTTAACGTTCTTGGCGTTCTACAGGGAGGATTTTTTTAAAAACATCCTCTTTTAAAAATGAATTTTATCCTGATTTTGCTCAATAATTTTCAGCCATGCCCGCGTGGCAGGATTCATTGCAACCGTGGTATTCCACGCCATGCTCAATGTCCAGTTCAGATTTGGGCTTTCTAGCACGCTCACGTTATATTTTGTCTGATCCAGCTGTTCACAATAGATTTTCGGTAATAATGCGATCCCGACATCCGATTCGACCATTTTGGCAATGAAGTCCCACTGGCTGCTTTTACAGATTACCTTGGGTTCAAAACCTGCATGATTAGCTGCCTGAATAATCATGTTATTTAAACTGAAGGAATCGTCATATAATAAAAATGACTCTTCTTTTAATTCAATCAATTGAACGGTTTTTTTAGCTTTCCACTGGGTTTCTTTGCGTGACAGTAAGCACATGGGTGAATCCATAATGGGAATACCGCTGAGTACCGGTTTTAAATGTCCCAGTAAAATGCCGACATCGACTTTTTTCGCCAAAATGGCTTCTTCAATTGCAGAGGCACCCACCTCCAGAAAGCTTAATTCTATATCTGGATATTGCTTGTGAAATTTGGCAATTAAACTACTGAGCAAAACAGAACCTAAGGGTGGTAAGCCTAAAGTTAATTTTCCCTGTTTTAGCTGCTTGATTTTATTCACAGTTGCAAAGATCTGCTGCTGTTGTTCAAGTATGGTCAAGGCATGTTGATACACCTGTTCACCCGTATACGTTAAGCTGACATCCCTTTTACGTCCGGCTTCTCCCTTATGAAATAAAGGCACACCAATTTCCTGTTCCAAGTGATGTATGGCTTTACTGATGGTGGGTTGGGTTACACACATTTCCTCAGCTGTTCGGGTAAAACTTTGCAATTGCACAATTTTAACGAACATGCTTAGACTCTTAATATCCAATGATCATTCCATTTCAGCATAATCTTTTTTTTATTATTCATAATATAAACATAGGGTCAAATTTAAAATACCTTCAAGTTTTGATATCTCCTGATTATGTCTACCTCTTCACTTGTTCCAAAATTAATTTATATTGCCAAGATTATTTCACAGCTCAGTCTGCTCATCTTCATCTGGTGGATTTCCTCACTCATACAACGAGCGCTCAATTTACCGGTTTCTGCCGGGGTTATTGGTCTATTACTGGTTTTAATCGCTTTACTGAGTGGCCTATTTAAACTGCAATGGATCAAGACCGGTTCAGATTTTATTTTGAGTGAACTGGTGTTGTTATTTATTCCCTGTGTGGTTGGTATTATTAAATATAAAGACCTGCTTTTGACTCAAGGCTGGCAACTGGTTTTATCGGTCGTGATCGGCACTTTTTGTGTGATGGTAGCTACAGCTTATAGCGTATATTTCGGGTTTAAAATGGAAGCTCGTTTAAAGCATAAATCACCTGCCCAACCACACCTATTAGAGCAGGGAAAATAACATGAACCTGACTGCATTTATGTGTTTTATCGGGACTTTCATCTGTTATGTAGGAGCTAAAAAACTGCATAAAAAATATCCCTACATGCTGTTGGCACCGGGTATTTTCGTTCCCTTTATTCTGGTGATATTGATGCTGCTTTTCAATATTTCCTATGACACCTATATGGTAGAAAATCAGTGGCTGATCTGGATGTTAGGACCAGCAACCATTGCCTTTGCCATTCCTATTTATGAATATCGTAAAGTCATTCAGGAACATGCCCTGTCGATTAGTTTAGGGATTGTGGTAGGCATGATTATCGGTGTGATCAGCGCATTTTATCTGGCAAAATTATTTCATTTTGACCAAGCCACATCTTACAGTTTGATGGCTCGTTCTATTTCCACACCTTTTGCCATGGAACTCACCTCCAACATAGGTGGTTCGGTTGAATTGGTGATTTTATTTACCATGATTACCGGGATTGCCGGTGTAGCGATGGGTGATGTGCTGCTACTTGCCCTGAAGCTGAATTCACGCTTTGCTCAAGGCGCGTCTTTTGGCAATGCAGCCCATGGTTTTGGCACCAGTAAAGCCTTTATGCGTCATCGCGAAGAAGGTGTGGTGGCGTGCTTGACCATGGTGCTTGCAGGAGTATTTATGGTGCTGCTGGGACCGGGTATTATTCATTTCCTGGTTAAATTTCTCTAAAATATTTCAGGATATGAATCATTCCATGTCCTGAAATTATCATTTGATTAATAATCAATCGAAACCGCAATGCGATCTTTATAATCCCCCGCAGCCAAACTGGCCAGATTCACAGTTCCCAAATTGGCAATGATAAGATAGCTATGCTTAGCCTTTTTTTTCTGATTTATTATGAGCCGCCACTGGGAACCGGCATCGCCAGACAAGTCATAGCGGACTGGAATGGAGGTCTTTAACTTTGTAAATGCTGCGGCAGATTCATTTTTTAATGTGCTGTTGCCACTTGCATCCACTAAATTCTGGCTACTAAAACTGATATTAAATTCATCATCACATTTAATATCGAGTTGTATAGTCGATGTACTTCGCGTGGTAGGTTGAAGCCGTATGGTTCCTGAGCCAGTATCGGAAATGGTACATACAGCAAAAGCCTGCGAACACATGAAATAAAAAACGCTACTCGCTAAAATTTTCAAGATTATCGATTTCATGTGCTCACCTATTTACAGACTAAAGTTCGTGACGTATCACTGGATTCATCCGCTGTTAAATCTAAAGTAACTTGGCATGATTCAGTTGCTGAAATTTGAACGTCTAAACGATGTTGCCCATTGGTTAAACCATAAATGGTCACAATGTCATCACTCGTGATGGGATAAATATCTTCCTTATTTCCATCGACTGTCACCTGACTGCCTTGAGCCAAACTTTGCCCCTGTGCATTGACCAGTTTAAAGCTGGCTTCTCGTGTATGCAGCACTGGAAATTCCACAATATAGCCACGTCTGTTCAATGGCATAATGGTTTTACGCGATATGCTTACCTTGTCTTCAATTTGCAGTTGATTTTCATTAAATGAAAGATGTTGATTGGTATATGCAATTAAATCATGCACAAATATTTCGCCGTACTTGTTGGTTTTACCAATCAATAAATCATTACGATATACATCGACTTGTGGACTATCGGTTACTTTGACCAAAGAAAAACCATTATTGACCGATTTGGTTAAATCCACACTTCGCCCCAGCCAGGTCAATGCGCCATGGAAAGTCGCACTATAACTGTTGTTACTTCCAGTCTGTAAATACTGTAAATCTAAATCACCTACTTGCGTTTTAAGACGTGTCGCCACATTTCCAGTGTATTGCTCATTCGCTCGTCCAGCCCCGATCGCATAATCCATGCCAACGGCCTGTGAGGTATTTTTAACAAAAGTCAGATTGCTCGAATCTGAATCGGTCTGATTAAAATATGCAGCATGTTTATCGTCAAAACGATAACTGAGTGATAAATCGACACGATGATCATTTTGATCGCCTGCATCATAACTAAACCCAACAGACATGCTTAAATTGTCAAATAAACTGCGGCTGGAACGCAGGGTAAAAATACGTTGATCATCACGCTCGGTCGCTTTTCTATAATTCTGTTCGACATAACTAAAAGATAAATTCCCTAAAACAGGAATACCCGATTTAGATATATAAATTAAGCTTTCCCGCTCAGGTAGAAATTGATCCTTGATATCTTCCATACCTAACATGAGAAATTTGGGACTGTAATATTGTGTCTTTAAACCCAGACTGTATTTTTCTTTATCTCTTTTAAATTCTGTACTGACCGTATAACCATCACCTTTTTCTGCATGGCTATAAGCAGAGTTCAGTTCAAATAAACCTAATTTATATAAATACTGGCTCCACAATAATCCTGTACTTTTTAAGTCATGGCTATAATCCATGACGGTGCCCAAAGTCGTTTTATCTGTGATGCCACGCCGGTAATAAGCGCTTCCAAACCATTCCCGATAATCATCACTTTGTTCACTATAGTTATAGCGTAACTTGCCACTTGAAAGACTATAATCTGTCAGACCTTGCTTTAATAAGCGTTCACTCACAAAAATGGGAATATTCTGTACCGTCTTATTGCCCATAATATCCTGCACCACCATTTCTGCACTGCCTAAACCGCGAAAGTTAATATTGCTATCAATATTAAATTCACCGGGGTTTATTTTTGAGTTATAGGCTTTATTACCATTAATAATTAAGTCAATAGTAGAAGGAACCAGTGCACTACCCTTGAATGACGGCGTATTCCAATAGACAAAATCTGGCCGTGACGTGAAATTAGTACCCCAACGAAAACCACCAAAATAATATGACTGGGACAATCCGGTATTGGTACTGACATTATCCCCCAATTGCAAAGTGGTTAATTTTTTCGGAAACTCAAAGATTAAAGAGGTATTTAATCGGGTACTGTTCTGAAAGTTTTCATTATCGCCATTTTGATAATTTTTGCGAAAAATATGACTATGATTAAAAAATGTATTTTTCCAAAATAGACCTAAGTCAGCCACTACATTGGCTTGTTTGGAATAGTCACCCTGTTGATAAAAGGCATCGTAATTTAAAAATCCGCCTAAACCTGGTAATTCTGGCAGTTGCATTTCAGCATTCTGGATATGTTGACCTTGCATATAATGGGTCGGAATATTCACTTTAAGCAATTGTGAATCTATATCCTCAACGACGTTAATATCAGCTTCAGAAATAAGACAATATGGGATTCCCATTTGGTTGATTTGCTGAAACTTGGCAATATCCATAAAATTAGCTTGTAAAACACTACATTCAATATATTTTTTTTGCTCTACTACTGTCAGTACAGCATCTTGCTGTTGATCTATGCCATTGATCCATAATCCAAGAATTGCATCTTGCTGTATGTCTTCGTTATGTTCAGCCCCCGGCACTGCATTTGCTGATGCGTGAGCGGGTCGAACCATAAGCAAAAGCGCAAGGAATATCAGATTATATTTGGGTTTACCCATATACGCTATTGCTCCGAAATATCATAAATAACGGATTTTTTTGAGTTAGCAGATGCCATAACAAACTTTAATTGTTTTAAAGAGGCAGGATGAAAACCATCCAAAGGAATAGAAATTTGACGATCTGGCAAAACATATTTCATCATATCTACATCTTTTAATACTTTGCCTGATACATCTTGAAGACTAAATTTAGTCATTTGAAAATGTGCTTTACCATTGTTTTTAGCCACGAGAACAGTATTGTTTTTTGAGTCTTTAACAAAATGAAAAGACATGTCAGGTTGAAAGCCATTACCTACAAATACAGGAACACTAAAGTTCAACGCAATACTCATGCCTGTTTTTTGTAGTGCTGATGGAATTTCGATGAATTTCACCCGCCAAGTGGCTTCTTGTTTTAAATTCATGGCTTCAATAGATTGACGAAATCCGAAACGAATCACTTTATTACTGTCGGGTTTTAAAATAAGAGCCTTGGGATTTACCACTAACTCAGTATCAGGGGTTAAAATATCATTTCCCTGTTCATCCTGAGACCAACGAAATACACTGACTTCATAGGTACGATCTGTTTTTTCACCTTTGGTATTTAAATTTGCAGTAGTACTACGTTGTTGCTGTACACCAGAAATATATAATTGAACGGGTGAAATGGTGAGATCTGCATGTGCTACCGGTGCTATTAACGTTAATAATGCAAATAAAAAACCGTTTTTATTTTTTACAGTTTTCATATTTATTTCACCCCAAGTTTTAAAATTTATTTGTTATTCACAATGAAACAAGCATAAAAGATAAATGAATTACCTTTTATGCATTTTTTATTTTATAAATTAATAATATACACTTACTAAATAAGTATCTGTATATACACCTGCACGCGTGGTTGCCGTGATAGGCGTCGAAACATGAATCCTAACCTCATAGTCATCTACAGAATAACCAGGTCTAGCAAGTGGTGTTCCTGTATGTAAGGTAACTAACGCATTATCGCGAACTGCACGAGTGCCTACACCAGTTTTTAACCACTCATTCTGAGCATTTGAAATATACGAATACCAACCCTGGTACCATTTTGCATTATCAGTAAAAATACTATATGGAGTATTACACGTTACTGTATAACCTGCAGTCGTATCTGAGCCATCTTCCTTAAGAATAATTTCAGACCCAACATTGGAAAAAGTACATTGCTTGGCAATTTCAACACTCATCGGAATAGATGAAGTTGCTGTTGCAGCAAAAACTGGAGCAGCAAGCATTAATGTTGTTAAGGCTAAAAATAGTTTTTTCATGATTTTATTCTCCATGAAAATTTAAATTTAGTAATCCACACTAATATTTAAAGTATCGTTATATGTACCTGCAGGTGTAGTTGCGACCACCGCAGCTACCAGTGCAGCATTTACATTATAGGTATCTACTACTAAACCTGGTTTAGCCAACGGTGTACCTACGTTTACCGGTACAGCCGCACCATTCAAATCAACCGTAATATTGGTATTTAATGTATGGCTTGCATTTGTAGTGGATTTTACAAATGTTGTTGCATTTGTAGTATTTGAAGTACTTGTGCTAATGCTATACGGGGTATTGCAAGTTACTTTAAAACTGCCTGTACCACTTGTTGTATCATTTGGAATGACAATATTGGTAACTACATCACTGATGGTACATTTTTTTGTAATTGTCAGGCTAACAGGAATGCTTGCAGAAGTGGTCGCAGCTTGAGTTAAAGCGCTAGATAAAGCTGCAACTGTTATTAAAGCTATTTTTGTTAATGTTTTCATAATTTTTTCTCGTTTGTTTTTAAGTTGAAGTGAAAACTAATAATTGACATTGACACGGAATGTGTCTGTATACACACCAGCGGGGGTGGTTGCTGTGGTTGGAGTAATTAATTTTGCTGTAACCACTCCCAATACTGGTCGACTCAAAAAGCTGTAGTAAAAATTAATAGTTTGTGAACCATTATCTAAGGACAAATCACAACATTCACTTTTGATACGTGCTGTTATTGGAAGGCTAATACCATCTATATTTTTTACTTTTGGGCTACCAATACTTCTTGAATCGAGGGAATAAGTAACATTAAATCCTCCATCTATATTGCAAGTATGATTGAAAGAACCTTGAGCTTCGCTACCATCTTCTGGAAGTACTATTCCTGCACTGACATTTGAAAATGAACAACTTTTAGGAACTTCTACTCCCATAGGAATGCTGGCTGTATTATTCGCAGCTTGAGTCAAGCCACTCCCCAATAAGACTGTTAAAATTGCAGCAGATTTTATGAATATATTCATAAGATTGTTCTCTTGGCTTTTTTTATTAAAAATTAATACGTCACATTCATATTTAAAGTATCGGTATATACGCCTGCTTCAGTTGTTGCAGTGATTGGGCTTTGCAGACCGACTTCAAAAAAACCATTTACCGGTATTCCATAGAAACCACCGTAACCAACCGAACCTGAACCATTAAATGGAAATCCCGGCTCCCAATCAACACGAGAAATATTCATAAGCGTGTTTAGTTTTTTCCCATTTGTACTTGTTAGACTTGTTGAACCATTTGCATGGGAATTCGCTGCATATTCAACTGAAAAAGAACCTGTATTACACATCAGCGTAAATGAGCCTCTTGCTTTAGTTCCATCTTCAGGAATAATAATTCCTGCACTTACATTGGAAAATGTACAGCTTTTAGGAACGTCCACTCCCATAGGAATACTGGCTGTAGTTGTTGCGGCTTGAGTCAAGCCACTCCCCACTAGCATTGCTGCGAACACAGCAAATTTTGTGAATGTTTTCATTGTTTTTCTCGCTCATAAAATGAGTAATTAAAAAGTTGCTTCTAAATACAAAATGTCGCGATACACTCCAGCAGGTGTAGCTGGAGTAATTGAATTTGCAAGGTTTATACTGATGGTTCCTGTTTCTGAACTAGATGGATCTAATGCACGAATCTGTTTCACCCCATCCAATACATAGTCATTTCCCATAAACTTAAGCTTGATGACAGTATTCAACTTCACTCCATTGTCAGCTTTCACTGAAGTAGATCCCCCACCTTCCTCCAGAGACTTGGCACTGAATTTCAGATCAAATTGCTTATTGCAATTCAAACCAAAACTTCCTGTAGAAACACCACCCTTTTCAGAAACAATGATTTGTGGACTGACATTTGAAAATTGACAACTCACAGGAATAGTTGTGATTACATCAACTGAATAAGTTTGGTTTGCCGCATAAATATTTCCTGAAAAATGCAAGAGAATAGGCATCAATAAAATGTTGGAAAATTTCATACTGCCACTCTTCATCAGCACCACGTATTTAATCAAAATGATTACTCGCGATTAAATGCCAAATAAAAAGAGATTCATATCACTATAAATAGGTATTTTTATAACAAAAAGACAATGTAAAAATACAAATAAAAACCACTGCTTATTAAATTTTTTAATTTATTTCAAATATATACATAAAAATAAATTACATAAAAAAACAATAAATCTTATTTTTTATTTTTTGATTAAGTTTTTTAAATTAGTATTATTTTCGCGGCATTATTAATACTTAACTCATGAATAAAATACTTTTCACTTAATTTATTATCTAATTATTTTATGTATTTTTATATTATATTTATCGTTTAGAAAGTATTTAATTATACGTGAGAAATTTTATGAAAATTTTTCATCAAATATAAGAACGTTATCATTGAACAGAATAAAATAGACTGATCACAAAAATGAGTAGACCCACCGTCTCGCAAATTTCAATACTCGCCCCTACCGTATCACCGGTAATTCCTCCAATACGCTTGATAAATTTATGTCTTAAATAAAGCAAGGTACCTGTCATCAATATGGCACAAATGATTCCCGCCCATCCCCAATAGACCGATGCAAGCAAACATAATGCACATACCATAACGGCAGCAGTTTTCGGAATAAATTCTGCAATTGAAGAGCCTAAACCTTTTTCACGCACATAATTAGTCGTTAAAAATAAAAATAACGGCGCTAAACGGGCCAATAACGGAAATAAAATCAGGGCTGAATAGAATTGCTGTTGCAATAAAACATAAAGGGCTGACCATTTCAGCAGGCACAGAATAATCAGGCTGAGCACGCCAATTGGCCCGCAGCTGGGGTCTTTCATAATTTTTAAGGTGCGTTCTTGGTCGCCAAAACCGCCTACCCAGGCATCTGCTGTATCCGCCAAGCCATCCAGATGCAAACCGCCAGTTAGCCAGATCCACACCACTAAAATTAAGCTGCTCAATAAAATGATTGGAATGGCTTTTAGGCTGATGGCAATAGCAAACAGCGTCAATCCAATCATCAATCCAACCACAGGATAAAACAGCAACGATTGAGCATTTTGCTGTTTGCTTGGCATCTGTTTTAAATGAACCGGAAAGGTTGTTAAAAACTGCAGTGCAATAAGAAAAGGCATCATGCTGATTGCTCCACATATTCAATGCTTAAATCCTCATGCAGAATAAAATGATTGAATTGTCCCAATTCGGCTGACATTTTTAAAATATCATCAAGAGGCTGTTGCATAGCCAGACATTTTAAAAGCTTAATCACCCCGCCATGCGTGATCACCATTGCATGTGCATAGTTATTTTGCTGCATGAAACCCTGAATCTGTTGCAACGCATTTAAAATACGTTGCTGAAACTGCTGTACGCTTTCTGCATTTGGTGGACTAAATTGAGTCGGCTTTTCCCAGAACTGTGCCAACAATGCAGGCTGCTTCTCATAGATCTCTTGAGTCGAAACAGCCTCCCAATCGCCAAAATGCATTTCCTGCAAATTATGATTTAAAATGAGCTCAAGGTTTAAACTGGTAGCAATCTCATCAGCAAATAAAGCACAGCGCTGCAAAGGTGAACTAAACACCACATCCCAAGGTTGAATAGGTGCATGATTTTTCAAGGATTGATCTACCGTGTGACGCATTTGCTGCCAGCCTGAATTCGTCAGGGTATCATCGGTCGAGCCACGCAAAGTATGGCTCAGCTCCGTTTCCCCATGGCGCAGTAAATCAATCCTGTACATGTTCAATCATTCCTCAAACTAAACGGATTAAACTTTTTCACCCGTCACGGCGGCTTCAGCAAAAGTCGCCATATTGTTATGCAGACTACAAGCCAGTTTAATCACCCCTAATGCAGCGCCTGCACCGCTACCTTCTCCTAGACGCAAATTAAGTTGCAGCAAAGGATTGGCATCCATTTCTTGCAATAAACGCTGATGGCCATATTCTGCCGACTGATGTCCAAATAGCATCCAGTCACGTACAGCCGGATTTAATCGTACTGCTACCAATGCAGAGGCTGTAGTAATAAAACCATCTACCACCATAGGCAAACCCAGTTGCGCACAGCGGATATAAGCACCGACCATTGCCGCCACTTCCAGTCCACCCACAGCGCACAGAGCTTTAAATGCATCATTGCATACATACTCCTGGTGTAATGCAATCGCCTGGTTAATGACATTTTTCTTATGGTTAAGCTGTTCTTCACGAATCCCTGTACCTACACCAGTCAGTTGCTCGGCAGGCTCATTCAGTAAAAAACAGGCGATTGCAGAAGCAGAACAGGTATTACCAATGCCCATTTCTCCAGCGACATAGATTGAAGCACTATAAGCAACAGCATCTTCTACGCTTTTACGTCCCAGGTTCATTGCTTCTATACATTGCGCTTCAGTCATGGCTGGCTGTTTGGCAAAGTTGGCTGTACCCGGAATAATGCAATGACGTTCAACGCCTGCATATTCATAAGCCTCACCGACTGAACCGCAGTCAATCACTTGCAGTCTAGCGTTGTATTCCTTGGCAATTACGCTAATACAGGCGCCACCAGTGGTAAAATTTTGCAGCATTTGGCGGGTTACCGCTTGCGGATAAGCTGAAATATTTTCTTCCATCACCCCATGATCACCGGCAAAAATGCTGATCCAAGGGCGATCTACATTAGGGCGCGGATTGTTTTGCAAACTGGCCAGTTGAATCGCAACATTTTCCAATGCGGAAAGCGAACCGGTCGGTTTGGTGAGCTGTAATTGACGCTCTGCAGCTTGTTGTCTGGCTTCTGCACTCGGCGTCTTACACGCATCTAACCACCAGTTCATTATTTCTCTCCTTTTAAAATCATCGGAAAACCTGCGACGCAAAACATCACTTTATCGGCAATCTGCCCCAACTGCTGGTGCAAACGCCCGGACTCATCCACAAACTTGCGGCTGATCTCGCCCATGGGCACTACACCTAGACCAGTCTCATTACTGACTAAAATAACGTCTGCCTCTAATATCGGTAAAATATCCAGCAGCTTTTGGCATTGATGCATCTGTAATTCAGGATTTTCATGCATCAATAAATTGCTCATCCACAAGGTTAAACAATCGACCAGAATCACTTGCTTGGGTTGATCCAGTTCTATCAAGCAATTGGCCAGATATAGAGGTTCCTCAATCACCGTCCAATGTGCTGGGCGTTGTGCCTGATGATGCTGAATACGTTGCTGCATTTCCGCATCAAAAGCTTGTGCCGTTGCAATATATGCCACATTAAGATTTGAATCTTTTGCGATTTGTTCCGCAAGACGACTTTTGCCAGAGCGGGCGCCGCCTAAAATGAGTTGGATCATACATCACCCAGAATAAATTGATGGTACGGTGTTAATGGCCCCTGCAAGGTTTGTGCATGATAGGTTCCAAATGTTAATTGCTGGACCTGAAATTCAAATTGCTGCTGTGGAATATTTTGCATGCGCTCAAACACTGCATCACTATTGATATAGTCTTTATATAGACCCAAAGTGATATGAGGACAATAGTTTAAAGGTGCGACTTCCTTTGAACAGGCATATAACTGTTGACGAATCTCGGCCAAACTTCCTTGCATATCATCAATTTCAATAAAAAGCGCACTTTCAAAACTGTTTAAGTAGCCGGACTTCAGTTTAAATGAAAATTTTAGCTCGGAATTTAAAATTTCAATCTGCTGTTGTAATTGCTGATGGCTAAAATCATCATCCCACTTTTGCTTATGTGCAGTTAAAAATCCACAAATAAATAAGGTGATATGAAACTGGCGATTATTAGGCGTATACAGCATGTCGGAAAAGTGCTGACGCAGATGGTGTAAATAATGCAGCAATTCGGGTTGCTGTATTTCCAGATACCACAGTGAATAATGCGTACGTCCTTTATGCCACTCAGGATAGTCCTGTGCAAGCGTAGGTACAACCGGCATAGCGGGTTTCAAAAACACGAAAAATTCACATTAAATTCAATCATGTTATTTAACCATGAATTTTATGCAATTGAGTAAAGCATTGGCTTAACAATATTCAGCCAATATTGAAATTTATTCAGCTCAGTAGGCAAATCCTGATCTGAACTTTTATTTTTTAAACCAATAACTTTGTATATCAATAGCTTAAGGTCAGACTGATAAATCTTGCGTGATCAGCTATATCATGATGATTCAATAATATTTTTTTTGTGCTGCACCATAACCTTCATAGAAAAAAAGATTATCAAACCCAGCATTAAGCACAGCAAAAAATAATAAGGATAACTTTTATGCCATTGATACAAGCCGGTGCTCACGATCGGGCCCAAAACAAAACTGAGGGCTTGGGTTGCGGTACACCAGCTGGCAACTTTGGCTTGCAGCATCTTCGGTGCATTTTGTGCCGCTCCGGTGGTAAAAGCAGGAATTAAACACGCCACAGCAATTCCATAAAGAATATAGCTGGACTGAAAAATAAGAATCTGTTCGGTCAGTAACGAAATGAGCAGCCCTGCGGTCATGCACAGAATGCCCACCCATAACAGGCGGTAAACCGACCATTGTAGATATCTGGAAATCAGGCTTTGCATGACCACTAAGGCAATACCCACAATCAAGGAACACTGGGAAAAATATACGGCGCTTTGCACAATACTCATGTGAAAATGATCCTGGATATAAAAACCAGCGGTCAGATTCACAGTCACAATGGCCAGATATAAACTAAAGCCAAGCAGCAGCCAGGCAAAACATTGCTGAACAGAAAAGTCCGATGCGCTATTGGTTTCAATAAGCACAGGATCCGGTTGAGAAGATTGCAATGAGATGCTGCGTTCAAAGCCAAACATAATCACCAGACTAATCAAACTCAAGATGATTATCGCAGCCCATAATGGCGCCAATATGCCCCACGCTAACAGTAACGTGGTTAAAAATGGCCCGATAATTACCCCTACACTGTTTAACGCGCCAAACTTTGACATGGTCTGGCTGCGTTGTTGTTCATCAGCATAACGCGTCATCACATAGGTTTGCAGGGCAATTTGCGGCATTGCCATGAATACGCCCGTTCCTGCACGCGCTAGCATAAGCAAGCCAAACAGGCTGATTAACGAGACCTGAACCGAGAGGCCATAAACCAGAACGGCTGTGAAAATGCCCCATGTAATGGTCATGCCGATAAAACCAAGACTAAGCAACTGGTATATCGAAAATTTATTTTGATTTTTTGAAATATAAATCGCTGCTATTGCCATGAGTAATGCTCCACCTGACACCATGGCGCCGCCTTGCAGTTCTGACAGCTTTAACTGACGAACCAGAGGCGCCAGCAAAGGTAAAATCATTGAAAAACTCGCTCCATTCGCCAGACTTGCGGCAATGAAGATTTTGTTATTTTTATCCATTATTTATTGTTAAATCCTAATACTGGTCTACATTGGTAAGCGATCAGAGGCAGCCCATAATCCATTTTTCAGGCTGTAATTGAGTCTTGCATGCAATAGCTGTGGCTCTATGTTCGGTAGGTGCAGCCAAGCCATATTTAATCGCATCTTGCTGGGCTTTGTCAGTACCGTCAATCGCTAAAACCTGCATAAAAAAGCCCTAAATTTCTTTAGGGCTGATTAGATTAAAATTAAGTCAGTAGATTTTTACGAATCCAGTACATCTGCAAATTGTGCACCCAGTACCTGAGCTAAATCTTGTGGTTTTAAGCCAATATCCAAGCCACGTTTTCCGCCACTGACATATATTTTTGGCAAATCTTGGGCCGTAGCATCAATGACTGTTTTTAAACGTTTTTTCTGACCAACCGGGCTAATTCCACCGACCAGATAACCTGTTAAGCGTTCGGCATTTTTAGGATCGGCCATTTGTAATTTTTTACAGCCCACAGCCGCCGCCACTTTCTTTAAATTTAATTGGTGATTCACCGGTAAAACCGCTACAAAATAGTTCTTATCATCTGTGACTAATAAGGTTTTAAAGACTTCTTCAACACTTAAGG
>NZ_DJDC01000009.1:17209-17492 GCF_002430855.1 Acinetobacter sp. UBA5934
AGCCCAATTTCTCGGCTGCTTCTAGGCCAAAACTTTTCGCATTGGCATCGTGTTCATATTCATGAATAGAAAATTCAATTTTATTGGATTTTAAAACTTTGCAGGCTGGTGTCATTTTTTGAAGATATTAAGCACGAGATAAGTAAATTATATGCTCTTTAGAAATGAATGTTTAGCATACTTAGGCTATTTTCCTTGGCTTGGTATTATTGTCTATTTTTAGAGATTAAAAGTTTGAAGTGACAGGAAATCATTTTTAGACATAAAAAAAGCCCGACATCCT
>NZ_DJDC01000194.1:0-273 GCF_002430855.1 Acinetobacter sp. UBA5934
CCGCTATTCAGTAACCTGACAGCTCAAGGCTGGTTCCCGGAAGGTCTGTTCCCAATCTTCACAACCATGCTGATTGTAAACTTTGCATTCTCTGGCACAGAACTGATTGGTGTGGCTGCGGGTGAAACCAAAGATCCTGCCAAAAATGTACCAAAAGCGATTAATACTGCAATTTTCCGCTTACTGATTTTCTTTGTAGGTACGATTATTGTGGTGACCTCCCTTCTTCCGCATCAGGAAGCAGGTCTGGCAGCTGAAGGTGTCAGTAGCAGT
>NZ_DJDC01000194.1:363-824 GCF_002430855.1 Acinetobacter sp. UBA5934
GCTGAAGGTGTCAGTAGCAGTCCATTCGTGACAGTATTCCAGCATATTGGTATTCCTTATGCCGAAGATATTATCCGCTTTGTGATCATCACCGCACTGCTATCTGCTGCTAACTCAGGTCTATTTGCTGCATCCCGTATGATGTGGTCATTGTCTTACAGCAAACAGTTACCAGCGGTATTTTCCCGCTTAAATGCGCGTGGTGTACCTTATATTGCAGTCATTGTCACCATGATTGGTGGTATGCCTGGTTTGCTGTCTGAACAGTTCGCACCGGAAACCATCTTCACTAACTTGCTAGGTATTGCAGCATTTACTATGGTAGTGGTCTGGATGAGCATCTGTCTCAGCATGTTCAACTTCCGCCGTGAATGGTACAAACAGGGTAAAACAGCGAAGGATCTTGATTTTGCTGCGCCATTGTTCCCGATCGTACCGATTCTGGGTTTTCTGTTCTGTCT
>NZ_DJDC01000194.1:989-13125 GCF_002430855.1 Acinetobacter sp. UBA5934
TGTATCAGTATGGTGTTTGATCCGAGCATGCGGATCAGTTTCTTTGGCTGTCTGCTGTTTATCGCACTGTGCTATGCCAGCTACTACAAGTTCTATCACAAAAATGCTTAAACATTAAAATGATTAAAAGAGCAGCTTCGGCTGCTTTTTTTTATTTATACTAAAAATGTTCTAGGCAGCCAGCGTGGTGTGTCGATGAAAATTATTTATATTCATGGCATGAACAAGCAGAAATTCAGCTCTGCATCTTTGCGTCAACGCTGGCTCAGTCTGCTAAAACGCGGTCTGGAACAGTCACATCAACAGGCACATTTTGCTTATCTGAAACGGCATATCCGTATTCCTTTTTATGGCGACTTGCTGTCCCGTCATCATTTACATAATGTGCTAAATGCCAGCACCTTGATGCCACAAGACTGGCCTCGCTTTCCTTTCCAGTCTCCAGTTAAATCCCGGCCACTTACACCCCATCTCAATCAATATTCACCTGAAATTTGTGAAATTCCCGAGCTAAAGGTTGAGGATGCCATGACCTTTAACCAGAAGGTGAAGTTTATTAGTACTTTGAGCCGGAATACTCTATTACGGGATTTTGTGATCTTACTGAATCATTTCCCTCGCCTGCATGATACGCTGATCAAAAAATTTCTGATTGAAACCTATTCTTATCTGGCAAATTTCACATTCATGCAGCAGGTGCATCAGCGAATTGGCCAGCAACTGCATGGCGATAAACCCTGTATCCTAATGGCTCATTCTTTAGGAAGTGTGATTGCCTATAATCATCTCATCCAGCACCCTGAACTGAATGTACAGCGTTTTATTACTTTAGGTTCGCCATTAGCTTTCCAGGTGATTCAATCCAGCCTGGCACAGCCAGTGGTACGACCTCAGGCAATTAAAGGCGACTGGATCAATTTCTATTCAACAGATGATTATCTCACCGCCATTCCGCTTACTCAACCGCCATTCAAGTTTGAACCTGAAATCATCAATCATGGCATTCGTACACATATTCACCGTCCACATGATATTACTGGCTATTTACTACATCCTCAGGTCGTTGAAGCTATTCTGGAATTACTTAAAAATCCGGCTTAAATCCGGCATTTTTCAAGTATTCTACTAATATTGTTTTAAATTTATGCACTCAAAAGAAAAATTCCAAAAAACTCTGGAAAAGCGTTTGACACCCCCCTGTTTTCACCCTAATATACGCCCACCTCTGAAACGTCCCTATCGTCTAGAGGCCTAGGACATCGCCCTTTCACGGCGGTAACCGGGGTTCGAATCCCCGTAGGGACGCCAATTTTTTAGATGACCCTATCGTCTAGAGGCCTAGGACATCGCCCTTTCACGGCGGTAACCGGGGTTCGAATCCCCGTAGGGTCGCCATATTCGAGATAGCAATATCTCACAAAAAAGCCTGATCATTTTGAATCAGGCTTTTTTGTTTTTAACAGTATTTAATTTACACACTAGCTTTCTATTTTTAAGTTTAAGAAAAATAATGCACTCTTAAAATATCTACCCATAAAAAAGCAGACCTGCCTTTCAATTAATATTAGAGAAAGGACAATGGTCTGCACTAGAATTTCATTCTTATCGGTCTAAAGCTGGATCAGCTAAACTTAAGCACTACGACGTGAATTAATCTGACCTTTAATGATTGCCGTGATATTGCCTTTAGCATATTTAAAGAAAACTTTCAGCGGTGACAGTTTCGGATTTGGACGTTTACCCTGTGCAATATCTTTAAACTGCGCGGCATACCAGATAATTTCCATAATCGCCATTTTATCTACCATTGGAATTCCGGTTTTGATTTTATCCACCGCATAACGCACGTCCTGTCCTGCAATCAGACGATCAGTTAAATCGGTTTCCACTGCCAATGGACGGGCAATTCCAATAAACTCACAGGCACCACTATCCAGTGCCGCATTCATGCCTTCAACAGTACGGAATCCACCGGTCACCATTAAATGGCATTTCACTTCTTTACGAATTTTCTCGGCAAAGTCGAGAAAATAGGCTTCACGCGCAATGGTACTGGCTTTACGTTTTTCTGCCTTGGCACCCGCCATAGCTGGGGCTTCATAAGTACCGCCAGAAATTTCAATCAGGTCAATTCCTGCTGCATCAATCGCCTTAAATACAGTAGCCACTTCTTCTTCAGTAATGCCACCACGCTGGAAATCCGCCGAGTTCAGCTTTACGGAAATGATAAATTGATCGGAAGTCACTGCACGGACCGCTTTATAAATTTCCAGCAAAAAGCGCATGCGGTTTTCAATTGAACCACCCCATTGATCCTGACGTTTATTGGTCAATGGTGATAGAAACTGGCTGATCAGATAACCATGTGCCCCATGCAACTGCACACCTTCAAAACCGGCTTTTTCACAGATTTGGGCAGAAGTAGCAAAACGCTGAATAATATCGAGGATTTCATCTTCACGTAATTCACGTGGTGTACCAAATGTGGTGGCCAGCATCGGACTAAAAGGCACCGCTGATGGTGCCACCGTTTCTTTATTTAAACCTTTGGGACACTGACGCCCCGGATGAGACAATTGAATCAGCTGTACCATGCCATAGCGTTTACCAACCTCTGCCCATTGTTTTAACTGGGCAAGATCACGTTCTGATTCAATCACCACCACGCCCGGTTCATTTTTGGCGCGGAAGTCCACCATCACATTACCGGTAATGGCACAGCCCAAGCCACCTTTTGCCCAGGCTTCATAAAGATTAAAATGTAACTGGCCAGGCTGACCTTGATAATTTGCCAAGGCTTCACTCATCGCCCCCTTTATAATGCGATTTTTAAAAGTGATATTTCGAATCGTGGTTGCTTCAGCCAGATGACTCATATCTCAATCCTGATTTGTTTGTATTTATATAGAGTTAAGACTCTAAACTGATTATATCATCCGTCAATGGTAATTCTGACAATGTGACTTGTCAGTATATTTATATGTACTGACTGGCTTCAATCAATTGTCGGGTATATTCAGTTTGTGGATTTAAAAACAATTGTTCTGTACTTTGAAATTCCATGACTTGCGCACGGCGCAGCACCAGCACTTTCTGACACAAAGCTTTGACCACTTGCAGGTCATGGCTGATAAACAGATAACTGATCTGATGTTCTTGCTGCAAGCGTCTGAGCAATTTCACGATCGCACGCTGGGTGGTACGATCCAGCGCTGAGGTCGGTTCATCCAGGAGCAGTAACTTCGGTCTTAAGACCAAGGCTCGTGCCAATGCGACACGCTGGCGTTGTCCACCAGACAGTTCATGCGGATAACGCGTTCTAAAGCTGATCGGCAATTCGACTTTTTCTAGGGCTTCATCAATCCGCTGTGAGATTTCTGTGACTGACAGTTTCTTTAAGCCCAATCCTTCGCCAATGGTTTGCTCGACATTTAAGCGTGGGTTTAAACTGCTAAACGGGTCTTGAAATACAATCTGAAATTCGGCGCGTAGAGGTCGTAACTGCTTTTCATTGCACCGGTTTAAATCGGTACCGAGCAGCACAATTTCACCATCACTTTTAATCAGTCGGGTAATCGCCAAAGCCAGTGAACTTTTACCCGATCCACTTTCACCAACTATGCCAATCGACTCACCTTGCATCAATTGTAAATCCAAGGGTTCCACCGCCACAAAGTAATCTTTGACCCGATTCAACAATCCCTGCTTGATGGGAAACTTCACCGCGACCTTGTGTAAAGCCAATAGATTGGGAGCTTCTGCAATTTGAATGGCTTCACCAAAATCATGGTTCAGTAAATCGCGGGTATAAGCCTGTTTCGGTGTGCTAAAGATCTCGGCTACACTACCTTGTTCCTCTACCTTGCCTTTATTCAGCACAATCACCTGATCGGCATAGCGACGTACCAGATTGAGGTCATGGCTGATCAGGATCATGGCCATATTTCGGCTTTGCTGTAATGATTTAAGCAAATGTAATATTTGCGCCTGTAAAGTCACATCCAGTGCTGTAGTCGGTTCATCGGCAATCAGAATGTCCGGATCTAATGCCAGTGCCATGGCAATCATCACCCGTTGACGTTGCCCACCGGAAAGCTCATGCGGATAACGGCGTAATTTATCTTCCGGGTCGTTAATGCCGACATCTTTTAATAATTCGATAATTCGTGCCCGGGTCTTTTGCTTTGACCAGCCTTGCAGCAATAACGTTTCACCGATAATTTTCTCGACCCGATGCAGGGGATTTAATGCTGTCATCGGTTCCTGAAAAATCATGGCAATTTTATGGCCACGAATTTGTCTGAGCTGTTCGGTTTTAAGTGACAACAAATCCTGCTGTCCCAATAAGGCCTGACCTTTTATTTTTAGTGTGCTGGGTAACAGTCCAAGCAAAGCGAGACTGCTAATCGATTTGCCTGAACCGCTTTCACCGACCAAGGCAACGGTTTCACCGGCATGCAACTGAAAATTCAGGTCAGCTACCAGCACATGTTCTGCCTGCTGGATATTTAAATGCTGCACGGTTAACAACGCTTGCGGATTATTGGCGTCTTGGATCGAATGCATCACGTGTCGCCTCCCCAATATAAATCAATAAAGATAGAACAATGGCCAAGGTAAAGAAGCCCGACAGCGCCAACCACGGTGCATTCAAATTGGATTTGCCTTGTAATAATAATTCACCTAATGATGCTGCATCGGGTGGCAAGCCATAACCTAAAAAGTCCAATGCGGTAAGTGCTGTGATATTGGCGGTTAACATAAACGGTAACTGCGACAGGCTAGAACTCATGGCATTCGGCAAGATATGGCGCAGCATAATGGTCCGGTCTGTAACCCCCAGACTGCGTGCAGCACGGACATAATCCAGATGACGTGCTTTTAAAAACTCTGCCCGAACCAATCCCACCAAGGTGGTCCAGCCGAATAACAGCATAATCAGAAACAGCCAGTAGACGTTTGGGGTAAACATGCTGACCAGAATCATCACCATGAATAACATCGGCAAACCGCCCCATACTTCTAAAATCCGCTGGCCCAATAAATCGACCCAGCCACCGTAATAACCCTGAATTGCGCCTACTGCAATGCCTAACAGTGCTGATGCAATGGTGAGTGCAAAGCCAAAAAGTAGCGATACGCGCAAACCATAAAGTATACGGGCGAGTACATCACGTCCCTGATCATCGGTGCCTAACCAGTTTTGCGAGGTCGGAGCAGAAGGTACCGGTACTGCCAGTTCCAGATTGGGGGTTTGATAGGAATATTGAATCAGCGGCCAGACTGCCCATCCCTTTTCGCTGATCAGTTGCTGCACTGCCGGATCTTTATAATCGGCTTCAGTTTCGAATACGCCGCCAAAAGCCGTTTCCGGATAAGACTTCAACACCGGCACATAAAGCGAATGATCATAGCTCACCAACAGCGGTTTATCGTTGGCAATTAATTCAGAAGCCAGCGATAACACAAAAATCACGGCAAAGATGATCAAACAACCAAAACCAAGTTTATTTTCCTGAAAGCGTTTCAGGCGAGCATGCATTAAAGGCGACATTATTCCGCACCTCGCGAATCAAAATTAATCCGCGGGTCAATCACCTGATACAGCACATCGCTGATTAAGCGCAGAATTAAGCCCAACAAGGTAAATAAGAACAGGGTGCCAAAAATCACCGGATAATCACGCTGCTGAATCGCTTCAAAACCCAGCAAGCCCAAACCATCTAGATTGAAAATAATTTCGATAAACAGGTTGCCGACAAAGAAAATCCCGATCAGTGCTTCAGGCAAACCGGCAATCACAATCAGCATAGCATTACGAAACACATGACCATACAGCACCCGTGATTCTGTCAGGCCTTTAGAACGCGCCGCCAGTACATACTGCTTGTTTAATTCTTCCATAAAGGAATACTTAGTGAGATAAGTCAGTCCGGCAAAACCACCGATTACCATCGCCAATAAAGGCAAAGTCATATGCCAGAAATAATCTTTAATTTTTCCCAATACGCTCAGTTCACTGAAATTTTCTGAAACCAGTCCCTGTAGCGGGAACCACTGAAAATAGGAACCACCGGCAAAAAAAACAATCAATAACACGGCAAATACGAAGGCAGGCACGGCATAACCAATCGCCAGTAACAAGGAGGTAGATTTATCAAACAGCATGCCATGCTGGCGCGCCTTTTTAATGCCTAATGGAATGGACACCAGATAAATCAGCAAAGTGCTCCACAGGCCTAAAGACAGCGATACCGGCATTTTTTCCCACAGCAATTGTGTCACCGGCTTGTCTTTAAAAAAACTGCTGCCAAAATCAAAACTGGCATAACTTTTTAGCATGTCCCAGAAACGGATGTGCGCAGGCTGATCAAAACCGTATTGAGCTTTAATCTTCTCTACCATTTCTTCACTTAGACCTTTGGCACCCTGATAATTACTTTTGGCACTGGCCGTTTCGCCACCCGTTGCACCCAGGCCCTGAAAAGTTTCTGCCTGTTGAATGGCTTGCTCAACCGGTCCACCCGGTGCAATCTGGATCACCACAAAGTTAATCAATAAAATGAAAAACAGCGTTGGAATAATCAGCAGCAGTCTTTTTAATATATATATGCCCATCGAAACAGTGTTCCTTGTGCCTGCGTTATGCCTTATTGTTTATTTTTGACCTAAATACCGGGTGACTTTTTTGGCTTGCCCGGCATCACTCCACCAATAATCAATGCCCGATGATAGTTTCGGTTTGACCTTCGGCTGATGATACATGTTCCAGTAAGCAAACCAGTTTTCACCTTTGCCATAGGTCGGAATCTGATAATAACCGGCACGCAACAAACGATCCAGCACCCGGGTTCTTAGCACCAATTGCTCACGGCTCGGTGCACGAATGACCTGTTGTACCATGTCGTCAATCACAGGATTTTTAATGCCGGCATAGTTGTAGTTCCCCGGCTGATCGGCCGAGGCACTGCCCCAGAACTGCGCCTGCTCATTGCCCGGATTTAAAGACTGCGGCATCACACTGGTGGTCATGTCAAAATCCTTGGTCCGCATGCGCTCGATATACTGCGGCACATCAACATGACGGATAGCAACTTCGATTCCCAAACGTTTCATATTGCGAATAAAGGGCATCAAGGTGCGCTGCAAACCATCCTGATGAATTAAAAATTCAATCCGGATCGGCTTACCTTTGGTATCGAGCAAACGGCCATTTTTAAAGGTATAGCCGGCTTTAATGAGCAACTGGCGGGCAGTCAGCAGATTATTGCGGTTAAATCCGCTGGCGTCAGACACCGGATATTTCCAATCTTTCAAAACACCCTGCCGCTGAATGGGATTCAGTCGGGCTAGATAGGGTTTTAAAATGGCCAGCTCTGCAGGACTTGGAGCACCTTTGGCTTCCAGTTCGCTATTGGCAAAGTAACTCTGTAAGCGCCGATATTGTCCATAAAACAGCGCCTTGTTTTGCCATTCAAAATCGTAAGCATAAGTAATGGCCTGACGAAACTTGATATCTTGAAAAGGCGCACGGCGGCTATTAAACACAAAACTTTGTGTTGGAATCGGGTTCTGATGCTGAAAGCGGTATTTCACTACCATGCCAGCCTGGACGGCTGGAAAACGATATTCCGTGACCCATTTTCGCGCGGTAAATTCTTCATGCAGGGTATATTGACCCGACTTAAAGCCTTCAAAGGCAATGTCCAGATTACGGTAATAAACATATTTTAAGCGGTCAAAGTTATAGCGGCCTTTATTCACCGCCAAATCTTTGCCCCAGTAATTCGGATTGCGTTTATAGCTGATACTGCGACCGGCATCTATACGGTCAATCAGATATGGCCCTGAACCTAAAATAGGTTGCATAGTCACTCGGGTGAAATCTTTTTTCTGCCAATCGCGTTTTGAATAGATCGGCATCTGCGCCAGAATCAGCGGCATTTCTGCATTATTGTCAGACTTAAAACTCATCTTGACCGCATATCTGGACAACACTTCGGTTTCATCCAGATCGGACAGATACATCTGCAGTCCTGGATTGGCCTTGGTTTTATAGGTATCAAAAGTGAATTTGACGTCTTCGGCAGTCACTGCACTGCCATCGCTAAAACGTGCCCGGGGATTGAGATGGAAAATGACATATTGGGTCTGCTTGGGATCATAGGTCACTTTTTCCGCCAGCAAGGGATACATGACCCCCGGCTCATCCAGTGAATTCGACATCAGTGAATCAAACAGATATTCCACCCCATCGGTTGAACTGCCTTTGCCATTCATGCTATTTAAATTGTCAAACGTGCCATTGCTTGCCGTACTTAAATACCCGCCTTTAGGCGCATGGGCATTGGCATAAGGCATGACCGACAAACCTGCATATTTGGGTTGGCTATGAATGGCAATATAAGGCGTGGTCTGCACTGCAGCCCATAGCCCTTGCGTCAAAAGACTAAAACCCCATGCAAAACCCCAATATTTCGCCCTGGCAAATGACATCTAAACTGACTCCCTGTCGTGACGTATTGTTATAAGTTCGGAACTTTAATCACATCACCAATACGCAATTGTTTATTGGGTTGCAGATCATTCATTTCGGCGAGTTTCGCACTATCTAAACCATAACGGTTGGCCAGGCCAATCAGGGTATCCCCGCGTTTGATTTTATATTCAACCACAGTTTTAGGCACCACAATCTGCTGACCCACACGTAAACCGGCACGGGTATTCAGATCATTCATCGCTGCCAATTCAGCAACCGATACTCCTGTCCGGTTGGCAATGGCATTTAAAGATTCACCTGCTTTTACGGTATAGGCATCGGTATTTTTCGATGATTTCACTGCTTTTGCTACAGGTTCAGCCACTTTTGCTTCCAGTTTCGGAAGTTCTCCGTCAATTTTTAAACGTTGCCCGATACGCACGCTGGAATTACGGGTTAGGCCATTCAATGCAGCTAGATAATCCAGCTGTAAATGATATTTTTTCGCAATATTGCTTAAGGTCTCGCCAGGTTTAACCACATGGCTATCACTCTTTTCAAAGCTGACTTTTTCAATTTTTGCTTCTGCTTTGTTCGAGACAGCAACAGGCTCTTCACCCGTGAGTTTCAAACGTTGTCCCACACGTAAGCCAGTATTGCGGTTAATCCCGTTGATATTGGCAATATAATCCATACCTAAATTGTATTTTGCAGAAATGGCAGACAAGCTATCGCCTGATTGCACCGTATAACTGTCCGGAACCGTTAAACTCGCAGGAATTTTCAGGGTCTGACCTACCTGTAAACCCTGAGTATTGGATAATTTATTCAGCTGCGCCAATTCAGTTAAGGAAATTTTCGACTGTGCCGCGATACTCGTTAAAGTATCACCACGTTGAACGCGATAATTTTCAGTTTTATAGGCAGATTCTCCAGTAGCCGTTTCTGTTTTCACAGAAATGGATTTTTCTTCCGGCTTGGTCTCTGTTCTGGTTTCGACTTCATTCAATGGCACATTAATTTTTTGTCCCACTATGAGGCTACTGCCCGCACTCAAACCGGTAGTTAAATCGGCCAATTCCTGATTGGACAAGGCATAACGGTCTGCGATCAGTTTGAGATATTCACCACGTTTCACTACATAAGACTTGGTTTTCACTTTGGCAGTAGATGCAGTAGATTTTGAATTATTGCTTCTAGTTTCAGCAGGATCTGAATTGCTTTGCGCACTTTCTTTTAAAGATAATTTTTGCCCGACACGTAAACCGCTACTTACCGACAAATTGTTAAAATCTGCCAGCTGTTTAACCGATAAGCCAAACTGGCCAGCAACACCGGTCAGACTATCATTGGCTTGAACCACATAGCTTTCAGGCTGTGCTTTAGATTTAGCCGATGCAGATGTTTCGGTATTTTGTGGCTTGGCATCATACAGATAAATACTGGTACCGACATATAGCGGTGAACTTGGATCAATCTGGTTCCATTTCGCCACATCACGCCAGTTCAGACCATTTTTCATGGCAATGACAGCTAAGGTATCTCCCTGCTGAACAGTATAAGTCGTGCGTTTTCCTTTAGGCGGTACCACAACCACTTCTGAATCGGTCTTAATGTAGTTTTTACCCTGGTTGCGTTTAGCTTCTTCAGAGTCAGCCTTGGTACTTTCCGCCACACCTTTTGGATAAGCGAAACCTTTGGTTAATTCTTTACCTTGCTGTTCGGCGACTGACAGGCTGGTTTGAATGGCTGTTAACTTAATCTTGCCGTCAAATGGATCAACAATTTCGGTGCCTTGCGGTGCAATGGCTTTAATTTCTGCGACTACTTTTTCCTGTTCAGCTTTACTGGCTACAGGTTGAAGTACCTGTTCTACCGTTTTATTTTCACCTTCTGCTTTCACGACCGCCATAATTTGTTCACGTTCAGTCGCAGACAAGGGTGGCTCTACAGTGACAGGCTTGACATTCGCCACCTGACTCAGTGCAACAGGAATACGTGGCGCACTTGGAATATCACTATTTGCAGCAAAAGATGCCAAGGCATCAGAGCCTTGAGGCGTAGCTATACGTGCAGTTGTAGAAGGCTTTGTTGCCGTTACAGGGTTCGCTGCTTTAACTGGTGCAGTGGTCGCTGGCTGAGAGCTTTTGGTGGTAGTCGTAGTTAATACTGGTGGTGCCGTTTTTACCGGATTAATCACTTGAGTATTTAACTCAGGCGGATTGCTTCTTTGTGGGGTGAAAGGTTGAGCTGTGCTGGCCCATAATGCCCCTGAACTTGGTGAAAGCTTTTTCAGCCGGGCATCAATAGCCGGGCTTAAATCCGCAGGAATAATAATTTTCATTGGGCTTTGGCTATCAATCCAGTCCCCACGATGCCCCGGATTGAGCTGATATAGTTCGGCACGGCTTAAACCGGTAATAGAAGCGACTTCATTCAAGTTCACCGGTCCTACCGATACCTCCCTAAAGTGAGGACGGTTGGCAATCGGTGGTAAAGACACCCCATATGCACCCGGATTTTTAATAATTTGTGCCACTGCTAAAAAACGTGGCACATAGTTCATGGTTTCCTGAGGCAGTTTCAGTGACCAGTAATCAGTCGGCAAACCTGCCGCTTTATTACGGTTAATCGCCTGCTGGATTCGTCCCGGACCGGCATTGTACGCAGCCAGAGCCAATTCCCATGAACCAAACTGATTATACAAGCCACCTAAAAATTCATAAGCTGCACGGGTGGATTCCACCACGTCACGACGACCATCATACAAACTGGTTTGTCTTAAACCATAAATCCGCCCGGTACTTGGAATAAATTGCCACATCCCGGCCGCTGCTGCACTACTGGTTGCTGCAGGGTCATAGGAACTTTCAATAATCGGCAATAAAGCCAGTTCTGTCGGCAAACCACGACGTTCCGCTTCTTTCACCGTATGGTAAAGATAACGTGAAGCACGTGCGCTCAAACGGTCCAGATAAGGTTGTCGGGAAATAAACCAGCCGCGCTGGGCTTCAATACGAGAGTCCCAATGGGTGTGATCCATCTTAAAACCAACCGTCATGCGCTTCCAGACGTCACCATGCTTCAAGATTAGCAAACGATCGCCTTCTACTGCTCTCATATCGGTTGCAGACAATAAATCTTCTAATGAATCCAAGCTGTTGGCATCTAGATATCCAGAAGAACCGACCATTTTCGATTTTGAGCTGTGTGTTGCACTCTGGCTTGAGGAACAGCCCGACAGTCCCAATGCAGCTAGAGCTGAACCCAGTACAGTTATTTTTAAAAAATTGGGTAATGCAGGCTGCCACAAAATCGCGGTTGGTTTATACATAAAAAAATCCAAACAACTCGTATAAAATTTATTTTTTAGATCTGCCATTGTAGTGAAGCATGTGGTAGACACAAGGGATTAATTTAGCGCGATTTCACTATAAATGTTACAAGAATTTAAAAAATAACCATGTAATACACTTTTAAAGTGGAATTGCGTTATACAATATGCCACTCACCTGGTTTATTTTGACTCTCATTTTAGCGTTCGGATTTGGTTTATATGACTCAAACAATCACTCTCTATGTCGATGGCGCTTGTCGTGGCAATCCTGGTTTAGGCGGTTGGGGTGCATATATCATTACAGAATCAGAAAAACATAA
>NZ_DJDC01000193.1:0-23107 GCF_002430855.1 Acinetobacter sp. UBA5934
ATAAAGATAAAGATAAAGATATTAAATTAAATTAATATTCATTTAATCTATTTTATAAATATTTATATAAATAATAATATTTAGTAAGATGAACTAAACTTAAGGTTAACAGTAAAAAATTACTTACTGAATTAAAGTAAGTACGATAGATTACTTTTGATAAAATATTGGTATAAAATAAAAACAATTCTAAAAAATATTTTTCTATCTTCTTATTTTTAATAAAAATAATTTATATAATATTAATTTTACCTTAAATTATTGTTTTTTAAATTAATTTATTTTTTTATGGTTTATAATAAATTTTTGTCCATTAAAGAAAAAAGAATGATATAGGAAAAATAAAGTAAAAAATTCGACAAAGTCACGTATTTCTTCAATAATAAGCTTTAATTTACAATTTTTTGTAAATTATGCAACTTTATTTTATGTTTATGTAAACTAAAGTACAATTGAAAAAAATAATGAAATTATAGGTTTATCTTTTTTTTATGCTTTTTTAACATTATATTGTTTTTTTTTTGAAATAATTAGAAATATTTTTAAATTGTATTATTTTATTTTTTGGCTTAAGTTTTTATAAATACAGAATAATTTTATAGAATAACTAAATAAATGAATTAAAGAACAGTATATTGTGAATAATAACATTTATGCATTTATTTAAATTAAAGATAATAAGATAGGTCAACGGTTACCTAACCTTACTCATAATAATAAGGGTTACAGTGTAATCGTTAAAATAACTACATATACATATTCTTTTATTAAAAAAAGAAATGGAGAAAATCATGAATAAAATGACAAAAGCTGCATTAGCAACATTAGTACTCGGCGTTTGCACAACAGGCGTTTATGCAGAAGATGATTTGGCAAGAGGTTTACCGCCACCACCTCCATCAGATTGTGGTACAAACTGTAATGGTAAAATTGATATTAAACTTAAAGTTGAACCACATTGCGAGTTGCAAGTGCTTACTCCTACTTTAACTTTGGAAGATAAAGTTGGCGGTGATACTGCACGAGGCAGTTTTCGTGTTGGGGCAAATGCACAGTTCAAGATTGGCTTAACAACTGCAAATGGCTCTAAACTTAAAATGGGTACTAATGAAATTCCTATTACCATCACCACTAAACGTGGCACAACCACTATTCCTTTGAATGCCACAACAGGAAGCCAACCATTTACAGCAGGTGGTTGGACTCCATATGATGTTACCGTTGTAAGTCCACAAGTTGGGGTATCTAAACCAGTGGGTACCTATACTGAAGAATTAAGAATCGCTGTGTCGTTCTAATTAGAAAAAAAGGAAGTTGGTATCCCTCTATCGGGATGCCAGCTTCTCTATAAAATATTGAAATTTTAAAATAAAAAAATAATTGGTGGGGAAGAATGAATAAGTTATTTTCAATACTTGCTATTTCTATTGTATTGGCGTGTTCACAAACAATCTATGCAGGTCTAAAAATTACGCCTATTCAAATGTATATCTCAGATATTAAAAAACAGCGCAGTGCTACTGTTACACTGGATTACACTGAATCTGATCAATCTAAAATATTTGAAGTTTCTGCTGTGAAATGGGCACAAAATGCAGCAGGAGAAGATATTTTGGAGCCAGATAGTTCTGTAGTAATTAATCCTAAAAACTTTGTATTACAGCCTAATAGCAAGCAGATTGTTCGGGTGGGGTTTACTCAAATGCAACCCCAAAAAAAAGAAGAAACTTGGCGAATTATTTTTAATGAAATTGCTCCAACTGTAAAAGAGTCGAAAGTCAATTTTCTATTTAATATTTCCGTGCCATTATTTGTTGGGGTTCAGGAAAAAGTTAAGCTCGATTTTAATCCTATATACAGTGGATCACAGCTTTCATTAAATGTGAGAAATCATACTAATACACATGTCCAAATAAAAAAAATAACCATTATTGATCATAATAAAAAAGAAATTGCTGTGACTACAGATATGAAATATTTGCTTAATAATCAGCAACAAAATTTTAATTTTGGGGAGATTAAATTGGGAGATTTAAAAAAATATAAATTACTCATTGAAACAGATAGAAGTGAATTGCCAATGGAATTTAATTTGTCAGGGTGAAGGGATTATGCAAAAAATTATATTGTTTTTGCCATGCATATTTTTAAATATAGTTCTACCTACTCAGCAGGTTAATGCAGAGGAAAATAATGTTTATTTTAGTAATGTCTGGTTAAATGGTATAGATAAAAATTTAGAAACACTTATATTTGAAGAAGATAAAAAAATCTATATAGAATGCCAAGCTTTAAAAACTTTAGAATTAAAAGGTGATTTTTTCCCTAAACATGCAATAAAACAAGAGTTTTGTTTAATTTCTTTGAATCCAGTTGTTGCTGAAATTGATCCACATGTTCAGTCTGTGAAAATTACAGTACCTGCTGAATATTTTCAGGTTAAAAAAATAGATCAAGAACAATTAATTATGCCTAATAAGGCAGCTTTAGGTGCATTTCTAAATTATGATCTTTTTTATGGACAGACATCACAAGATGAGAATTTTAATTCTTTAGCGGAATTAGGTGTTTTTAAAGATTATTGGATGTTTCAAAATTCTATACTTGTACGAGGATTAGATAATAAAGAAGATGAAACGGCTTTAGCATTAGAGGATGTGAAAGAAGAAAAAGTAGTTCGTCTAAGATCATCTTTTGATCTGGATTTCCCGGATAAGTTTTTAACTTTAACCCTTGGTGATACCACCACTATATCTAATCCTTTTGTTAACTCGGTGCGCTATGGGGGATTAAGTTTTGGAACGAATTTTACAGATCGGCCGGATTATATTTATTGGAATATGCCAACTTTAAAAGGGAGTGCAGTTTTACCTTCAATAGTTGACTTATATATTAATGGTGTAAGTATTTCTCAACAGAGAGTTAATCCCGGGAACTATACGCTACAACCGGGGGCATTGATTCAACAATCTGGAGATGCTCAGGTGGTTGTTGAAGATATTTTAGGAAATAAAACAGTTCAAAATTTTCCTGTATATATTAATAATAAATTACTTAAACCCCAATTAAATGAATATAATATTTCATTAGGTAAGATTAGATATAATTATGATCTTCAAAATGATGATTATAGGGAGTTTTTTTCAAATATTTATTTTAGGCGAGGTGTAGGTAATTTAACGACTTTAGGCTTAAACGCTGCATATAGTGAAGAAGTAAAAAATCTAGGTTTATTATGGACTCAAGCAATTAGTAAGTATGCATTATTAGACACATTTATTGCAGGAAGTGATAATAAAGATGGATCGGGTTATTCAATTGGCGGATCAATTAGCCGAGCTATAAATAACATTTATTTAGGTTTTAGTGGTCAGTACTCTACTGATGATTATAAAACTTTAGGTTACAGTAATGATGTGTTTATTCCAAAATATGATTATATTTTTTATTTTAGTATATATGATTTACCAATAATAAATAATTTTAATCTGAATTATTTGGAGCGAGTTTATTATGAAGGGGATGATTTTAATATTTCAGATAGCCGTATATTGAATATAGGTATTTCTAGAATGTTACTTCCAAATCTTTCATTCAGTATTTCAGCTTTTAAAGAGTTCGCTGGTGAGCAAGATTCTGGTGCATATTTATCCTTAAATTATAGTTTGGGTAATAATAAGAATGCTTACTTCTCCCATTCAACTGATAATGAAACAAGAGTGCAATTTGTTAAAGCTTCTCCGGCACAAACTGGATTTGATTATGTATTGGGTGCAACTCAGCGTCGTGGAAGTTTAGCTTATCAAGCTTCTGGCCTATTGAAATCCAATGTGGGCGACTTACGTGTTCAATTGGATCAATCCGATGAATATGAAAACAATCAGGTGATTTATCGTGGTGCCGTTGTTTGGTTAGGGGGGAAAGTAGCATTAACTAAATCTGTGGATAATGCCTTTGCTTTAGTTAAAGTTGAGGGTTCTCCAGAGATTGATGTTACCAGGTCATTATCGCCTGTAGGAAGCACCAATAAAAATGGTTATTTGTTTGTACATAATATTATTCCTTATGTTCCTTATGACATTTCATTTGATCAAAATCAGTTAGCAATTGAAGATGCATTTGATTATTCAAGTCAAAAAATGATTGGACTAAATCAACGTGGCTATATTTTAGATTTTCCTGTGTATCACACCCAACAAGTGATTTTACGTTTATTAGATAAAAACAATCAGCTTATGCCCCGTGCAAGCGAAGTTTATATCAATGATGATGAGAGTCAGTATTTCCCTATAGATGCTCAAGGCCGAGTGTATTTATATGGATTAAAGCCGGATAAATATCGGTTTTTAGCTAAAACGAAGGGGGGGGAGGTATGTCAGGGTGCTTTTGAGGTATCCAATCAAAACCAGAAAGTAGTAGAGCAGTCAATTATCGATGTAATTTGTCGCTAGTCTAGTGAGGGTATTACAATGAAAAAAAATATAATGGTGATCTTGTTGTATGCAAATTGTGCTGTAGCAAATGCAGGACAATGTTATTTAAATGCTATATCTGAACCTGTAATGCAATTGGCTGATTATTATCATAGTTTTGCTGCAACTTCATTCAGAGTCTTTTGCGATCAAGCTTATGCAATAAAATTTAATAGTCAAAATTTGCGGAGTTCGGACGGTTCAAGTTTTGTTTCAAACGGAAGCTATCGCTTGAAAACCCGAATGAGTATTTCAGGTCCTGTGAGAAATCAATGGAATGTTCCTCTGTCTCAGTCAGGAAATTCAAAAGATAGTAAATATGTTATTGCAGTACGACTGGAAGAGCAGCCTTCTATACGTACCCCCGTGGGTATTTATAGTGATGTCATTTTTGTAAATCTATTGTTTTAGCTACTTTTTTGCTCTACTGAATAACCTCCCTGAGTTTAAAGATGTAACTAAAAATAATCTTTAAAAATGAAATGAAATGAAATGAATTTGAAGTGAATGGTTTATAGGGTAGTTCTATGGTTATACCAAATTCAATAAACGGTCATCTAAAAATCATCAAACTGAAAGAAACCACATCTAAATTGAATTAAAAATAATGATCATGGTGTGGTATGACAAATGTGAATGCAACCAGCCTGCTAAAACAACAAGATTTTCCAGAAAGTTTTCAATTTTATTTAAAAAAAGATAAGCAAGGCAACATTTGTGATGAAGTAGCTGTACTCCAGGACTTAATTCGTCCACGACTCAAAATTGCGATTGTGACCGAAACCTGGTCTCCGGAAATTAATGGTGTAGCACTGTCTTTACTGCAACTCTGTAAGGGCTTACAAAAGCAAGGTCATAAAATTTTATTGATTAGACCGGAGCAAAAGCTGGTTTGTGATGAATTCCTGCCAAATCAGGAATGTCTGGTTAAAGCCCAAGCTATTCCTCAATATCCAAGCTTGCAATTTGGCTGGCCACAATTTTTAAAAGTCTCTCAAGCATTGGATCAGTTTGCCCCGAATGTGGTGCATATTGTGACCGAAGGGCCATTAGGACTCAGTGTGTTGCAAGCGGCTAAAAGCAAGGGTATTCCTGTTTCAAGCGGTTTCCATTCACCTTTTCAGGAATTTAGTCGCTATTTCGATTTAGCTTTTTTAATTAAGCCTATTCAGTGCTATTTACGTTGGTTTCATAACAATACACAACTCACCTGTATTCCCAGTAAAGATACAGAATATATTTTAAGAGAATTTGGTATTTGCTGTCCTTTGCTGGTGGTCGGACGTGGAGTAGATGTGAGCCGGTTTTCTCCGCAATATTATTCAGATGTTTTACGTCAACAGTGGAAAGTCACCTCCAGTACCAAGGTTATGTTGTATGTAGGACGACTCTCTCCTGAAAAGGAAATCGATGTTTTGATCAAAGCCTATTTTTCAATGAAGAAAAATACCCAGCAGGATATTAAGCTGGTTATTGTAGGTGATGGGCCGGAACGGAATCGTTTGGAAATGTTATGCCAAGGTGGAGAGGTTGTTTTTACAGGAAATTTATCAGGTTTGAAGCTTGCTCAAGCCTATGCGAGTGCAAATGTTTTTGTGTTTGCCAGTCAAGTGGAAACGTTTGGAAATGTGGTACTTGAAGCCATGGCGAGTGGCTTGCCAATCATTGCCTATAATTATGCCTGTGCGCATTTGCATGTTAAAAACGGCGAAACTGGCTGGTTAAGTGCTTTAGGAGATACCACAGGTTTTATTCAGTCAATTTATAGCTTGCCAAATAATCAGCGATTGAAACATATGGGGCTTCAGGCCCGAGAAGCTATACAGCATATAGGTTGGCAATATCCTGTACAGCAGTTTGAACACGCATTGTATGGGGTAGCATTGGAGAAGGAAATGACATCCTGAATTTTAAGCAGAAGCTTAAAGGAGCATCATCATGAATTTTAAAAAAGCAAAAATAACGATGTTGGATCTCGATTTAAAAGGCTGTTTATATCTGAACCACCTTTCACAGTCACAAGCTGTGGCCTACTTTTTCAAAATAATTAGCCGTTTTGGCAATGGTTTGTTTTGGCTGATTATGTTGGTCAGTTTGTGGGTTTTGGAAGGCGCATTATATATAGTGCAGTTATTGTATTTGCTGATAAGCGGACTTGTAGGCACGGCTATTTATAAAATATTAAAAGATAAAACTGTACGTCCACGACCTTATCAAGTACATCAGGTCATTCGGTTGCAGGAACCGCCGCTGGATCATTTTAGTTTTCCTTCTGGACACACTTTGCATGCCGTTATGGCAAGTACGGTATTGGGTTATATTCAACCCATATTACTGGTTCTAATGTTGCCGTTTACCATTTTGGTGGCAATATCGCGAATGGTTTTAGGGCTGCATTATCCCAGTGACGTGCTGGTAGGGGCATTAATCGGTGTGGTGGTAGCTTGTGGAATTATTGTGAGCGCGCCATTTTTTAATATCATGTTATAAAAATCAGGGTAGATGAATCAGGAAATTCATGCGTTTTTTATAAAATTTGCTAAAGTAGCGCAACTGATTTGAAAATATTAGGAATAGTCATGGGTTTACGCTGGACAGATACCATTGATATCGCGATTGAGCTTTCTGAAGCGCATCCAGATGTGGATCCGCAATGGATTCGTTTTACCGATTTACATACGTGGGTATGTGCTTTACCTGACTTTAGTGATGATCCCAACAAATCGACTGAAGGTTTGCTGGAAGGGATTCAAATGGCCTGGATTGACGAAGTCCGTTAATCGTTACATCGAAAAAAGCAATTTTTTTACATATCAAAAGCAGAAAAAAGCCCATTATTCGGTATAATGCGGCAAATTTTCATGTCAACAATTGACTTAAGGAGCCTATCATGGCTATCGAACGTACTTTATCTATCGTTAAACCAGACGCAGTTGCTAAAAACCACATCGGTGACATCTTTGCTCGTTTTGAGAAAGCTGGTCTTAAAATTGTTGCAACTAAAATGAAACACTTGACTCAAGCTGAAGCTGAAGGCTTCTACGCTGAGCATAAAGAACGTGGTTTCTTTGGTGATCTAGTTGCATTCATGACTTCTGGTCCAGTTGTTGTTTCAGTTCTTGAAGGCGAAAATGCAGTTCTTGCTCACCGTGACATTCTTGGCGCGACTAACCCTAAAGAAGCTGCTCCTGGTACAATCCGTGCAGATTTCGCTGTAAGCATCGACGAAAACGCTGCTCACGGTTCTGACTCTGTAGCATCTGCTGATCGTGAAGTTAACTACTTCTTCGCTCAAACTGAGATTGCTCCACGTACTCGTTAATTCGCAGTATTCAAGCCAGATAAGTGTTATTATACTTATCTGGTTTTTTTATTCTCTGAATAATTCTTTGCTCATATATTGAGCTTCTCCTTTTATCTTTAGACATAGTTTAGGTAATACACATGAGTACTGAAGTAGTCGCTACATCAGCTGTTACTGATGCACAGCAACAATCTCCATCCGCTCCGACACAGCAAAATGCTGTCGAGAAAGTGAACTTACTGGGTATGTCACGTCCGCAAATGGAAAAATTCTTCGAAGATATGGGGGAGAAGAAGTTCCGTGCCGGTCAGGTGATGAAATGGATTCACCAGTTCTTCGTGACTGACTTTGCTGAAATGACCAATATTTCAGGCAAACTGCGCGAAAAATTGGAAAAGATTTGTGAAATTAAAGCGCCCGAAGTGGTGCATAAAAACTATTCTAAAGACGGTACCCGTAAATGGGTCTTCCGTGTTGGCGACGGTGAAGGTTCTCTTGTCGAAACGGTACTGATTCCTGCTGAACATCGTAGTGGCCTGCGTCGTACCTTGTGTATTTCTTCACAAGTCGGCTGTGCACTGGACTGTTCATTTTGCTCAACCGGCAAACAGGGTTTTCAGCGCGATTTGACCCAGGCGGAAATTATCGGTCAGCTGTGGATGGCGAACTATTCCTATATGGAAGATGTGCCTGTACTTGAGCGTGAACGTTCAGTCACGAACGTGGTGATGATGGGCATGGGTGAACCACTCCTCAACTATGACGCTGTACTGAATTCTATGCGTACCATGCTGGATGATTTTGCTTATGGTATGTCAAAACGCCGTGTGACTTTATCGACCTCAGGTGTGGTGCCGAAAATCGATCAGATGGTGAAAGACATTGATGTGGCGCTGGCTATTTCATTACATGCACCCAATGATGAGCTGCGTAATGAATTGGTTCCAATCAATAAAAAGTATCCATTAGAGCAATTAATTGCTGCATGTCAGCGTTATATTGCCAAAGATGGTAATGAAAGTTCGCGTAAGCATGTAACCATTGAATATGTAATGCTGGATGGCGTGAATGACCATCCTGAACATGCACAGCAAATGATTAAATTACTTAAAAACCTGCCAAGTAAGATTAATTTGATTCCCTTTAATCCGTTTCCGCATGCGCCCTATGGTCGTTCAAGCCGTAACCGGATTATTTCTTTCCAAAAAACTTTGTCTGATGCCGGTTTTGTGTGTACGATTCGTCAGACACGTGGTGATGATATTGATGCCGCGTGTGGGCAGTTAGTCGGACAAGTTGCTGACCGTACCCGTCGTGCGGAACAGTGGAAAAAGAAAGTGGCGCAGCAAAATGAGATTCTGCGCACTCAGGGATAATAAAAGGGGATGTCAATTGAGAAAGCCCACATATAAATTAGCTTTTATTACAACAATTTGTATGTCCGCTATTTTTGTTGCTGGGTGCCAAGCACCGGCAACAATAGGGAAGAAAGATCCTGAAAAAGCAGTGAAAGTTCGTACTCAATTGGCGGCAGAATATATTAAGTCAGGTGATCTGGATTCTGCCAAGCGTACTTTAGATCAGGCGCTTGAAGTAGATTCACGTGATTCAACTGCAAATATGATGATGGGGGTCTTACTGCAACAAGAGGGCAGTAAGATCAGTCTGGATAAAGCAGATTCATATTTTAAGCGTGCTATTTCTGCGGACCCGAAAAATGCCCAGGCGCGTAACAACTACGGTACTTATTTATATCAAGTTGAGCGTTATAATGACGCGCTTGAACAGCTCAATGTCGCAGGAACAACATTGGGCTATGAGCAACGTTATAGAGCATTGGAAAATGCAGGGCGGATTTATTTAAAGCAAGGTGATATGGTGAATGCTGAAAAAACATTCAAACAGGCCCTGCAAGTAAATCGTGACTCTTATGTTTCAATGTTAGAGTTGTCAGAAATTTTTTATCTCAAACAGCAGACCGCTGCCGCCACACAATTGTATGAACAGTTTGTGCGTAGTGTCGGTCAAAAGAATCAAGGTGCGCGTGCGCTTTGGATTGGTATCCGAATTGCGCGGGCAAATAGTGACTCAATGGGAACGCAGGTGCTTGTGAATCAATTGCGTGCACTTTTCCCTGAAAGTCCAGAATACCAACGTTATCTGCAATTACAGCACAGTACTGAGGCCGTATGGAAGTAAATCCTAATTCACCGCAATCGAATGGTTCAAGCGTAGTACCCACTGCATTAGGAAATGTTCAGCGTCCAGGCGAGTACTTACGTCAAATTCGAATTGCACAAAAGCGTGAATTAAATGAAGTGGTCAAAGATTTAAACATTCCTGTAAAAACTTTGACTGCTTTAGAGCAAGATGATTATAAGGCTTTGCCTGAAGCAACTTTTATTAAGGGATATTATCGCACCTATGCGAAGTATCTGAAGGTAGATGCAAGTTCTATTATTCAACGTTTTGATGAGATTTATCAAAATGATACTGGATTATTGCCGAATCATGCCTTAAACAATTCCCCGATTAAAATCATGGGCAGGCTGCCAGGTTCTAATAGCGACCGCAATAAAAAATGGTTAAAACGTATTGTGGTGACTTTGCTGGTATTGGTTGCAGTCGCGGTTGCAGTTATGGCAATACAAAACTGGTCATCTAGCAACAATAATGACAGCCAAGAAGTCGCTCCTGCTGAATCTGATGTTCAGGTGTTAAATCTGGATAATTCGACTGTGGTTTCCGGGGATCAGCTCGAGCTGGAATTTAGTCATCCAACTTCTGTGCATATTGTAGATTCAACCGGTAAAGTACTGGCAACAGGCCGTCAGGCATCGACATTGAAATTGAATGGTGAAACGCCTTTCCAAATTCGTCTGGATGATACATCAGCAGTTACTTTAACCTTAAATAATGAAAAGATTGCATTGTCACCTTATACCGTGAATGGAAAAGCAGATTTCCGTTTGTCGCGTTAATGGGTCAAGAATAGAGCGATATTAATGATTGAAAATCCGATTAAGCGCCGTCCCACTCGTAAAATTCGTGTCGGTTCTGTGTATGTGGGTGGTGATGCGCCAATCAGCATCCAAAGTATGACCAATACTGAAACCTGTGATGTGGCTGCAACTGTAGCCCAGATTCAGCGTTGTGCAGATGCCGGTGCCGATATCATGCGTGTTTCTGTACCCTCAATGGAAGCGGCAGCCGCGTTTGGTGAAATTCGCAAACAGGTCAATGTACCTTTGGTCGCCGACATCCATTTTGACTATAAAATCGCTTTGGCCGTTGCTGACCTGGGCGCAGACTGTTTGCGTATTAACCCGGGCAATATCGGCTCGGAAGCGAAAATTCGTGAAGTGGTGGCTGCGGCAAAACATCACGATATTTCCATGCGTATTGGCGTGAATGCCGGTTCACTGGAAAAAGACATTCAGAAAAAATATGGTGAACCTACAGGTCAGGCACTGCTTGAATCTGCCATGCGTCATATTGATATTTTAGACCGTTTAAATTTCCACGAATTTAAAGTATCGGTAAAAGCATCGAATGTGTTCCTGACCATGGATGCTTATCGTTTGTTATCTCAACAAATTGATAATCCATTACATTTGGGTGTGACCGAAGCGGGGATCTACCGTACCGGTTCGGTGAAATCAGCAATTGCACTGGGCGGTTTGTTGATGGAAGGCATTGGCGATACTATGCGTATTTCGCTGGCGGCTGAACCTGAAGAAGAAGTGAAAATTGGTTTTGATATTTTAAAATCACTCGGTCTGCGCTCAAACGGGATTAACTTTATTGCCTGCCCAAGCTGTTCACGTCAGGAATTTAACGTGATTAAAGTGATGCAAGCACTGGAAGAACGTCTGGAAGATGTTCGTACTCCAATGGATGTGTCTGTGATCGGGTGTAAAGTGAATGGGCCGGGTGAAGCCAAAGAAGCCGATATTGGCGTAGTAGGTGCAAGTCCGCGTTCACTGGTGTATCGTAATGGTGAGAAAAGCCATTTAATCGATACCAATCAATTGGTTGATGAAATCGAATCTATGGTTCGTCAACGTGTTCAAGAGCTTGAAGAAGCTAAATCTAAAGAGATCATTCGTAGTTCATCATGAGTTCAATTGTCGCAATTAAAGGTTTTAACGATATTCTCCCTACGCAAACTGCAGCGTGGAGACGTCTTGAGCAGCATTTAGCATCATTAATGGATGCTTATGGTTATCAGCAAATCCGCTTGCCGATTGTTGAACAAACAAACTTGTTCAAACGCTCTATTGGTGATGCGACGGATATTGTTGAAAAAGAAATGTACACCTTCCTGGATAAGGGTAATCCTCCAGAGTCGTTAACGCTGCGTCCTGAAGGGACCGCAGGTTGCGTACGTGCCATGCTTGAACATAATTTACTGCGTGGTGCTACGCCGCGCGTGTGGTATGTCGGACCAATGTTCCGTTATGAAAAACCACAAAAAGGCCGTTACCGTCAGTTCCATCAGTTTGGTGTAGAAACGTTTGGTGTGGCAACGCCAGACCAGGATGCTGAATTGATTCTGATGACTGCACGTTTGTGGAAACGCATGGGTGTAGCAGACAAAGTTCAACTTGAACTGAATACCTTGGGTGAGTCGGATGAACGTGCGGCTTACCGTGCGGCACTGGTTGAATTCCTGGAATCTCACAAAACCGATTTAGATGAAGATTCTCAGCGCCGTTTAACCACAAATCCACTGCGTATTTTAGATTCGAAAGATGCTAAGACTCAGTCGATCCTTGAAAATGCACCAAAACTTCACGACTTTATGGGTGAAGAAACTTTGGCGCACTTCAATCAATTACAGCAATATCTGACTGATGCTGGCGTAAACTTTGTGATTAACCAGAAACTGGTACGCGGTCTGGACTACTACAACAAAACCGTATTTGAATGGACCACAACGCATTTGGGTTCACAAGGCACCGTGTGTGCCGGTGGCCGTTATGATGGCCTGGTCGGTCAGTTGAAAGGCAAGGCTGATCAATCGGTACCAGCTGTTGGTTTTGCCATGGGTATGGAGCGTTTATTGCTGCTCCTTGAACAGGTAGAAGACAATACGCCAGTACGTGACTGTGAAACCTTTCTGGTTTCAGACCCTGCAACTCAAGGTCAAGCCTTGGTTCTTGCAGAACAGATCCGTGACCAGCTTGAAGCAGCTAATAGTACCATCCGTGTGAAAACCGGTTCACAAGGTTCAATGAAGAGCCAAATGAAAAAAGCCGATCAGGCAGGTGCTGTTTATGCTTTAATCTTTGGTCAGCGTGAGGCGGAAGCGCAGCACATTTTAGTCAAAGAGTTGGCAACAGCAGAACAGACTGAAATTGCAGTGGCTGAATTTGTGCCATTTATCATTGAAAAATTTTCTTCAAAATAAGCCGAATAACATAAGGAAAAGGTAATCCCATGAACGCATTGAGTGATGAAGAACAACTTGATAATTTAAAATCTTTCGCTAAGAAGTATGGTTCTGCCATGATCAGCGGAATTTTAATTGCGTTGATTGCCTTTTTCGGATGGGAATATTGGCAGAAAAAGAACTTGGCTGAATCACAAATGGAAACAGCCAAGGTTCAACAGTTGATGGACGATGCAAAAAGTGCAGCAGGCGATGCCAATGCATTTAATGCTTTATCTGCAACTGCGGACAAAATTGTTAAAGAAGCTCCAGATTCTGTTCAGGCCATTCAAACGCAATTGCTATTGGCAAAACTGGCTTATGATAAAGCCGATTATGCCCATGCAGAACGTGCCTTGAAAAAAGTTGCAAATTCTAAACTGGATGATGCCGGTCTGGTGCAAGTGGTTAAACTTCGTTTGGCCTATGCTCAACTGGCACAAAAGAAATATGACGATGCAATTAAGACATTGGCTGCAGTAACGGATCCTGCTTTCAAGGCAACTGCTGATGAAGCACGTGGTGACGTCTATGTGGCTAAAAATGATATCGAAAATGCTAAAAAATCGTACAAGAGCGCATGGGATGCGTTACTTGAACGTAAACAAGAACGTCAAATTTTACAAATTAAACTCGAAAGTGTCGGCGTTTTAGTTGATGATCCTGATGTTGAACGCCCAATTTTAGAAACACAAGTGGATGAGTCGTGATGGATAGAAAATACAAAATACCGTTTGCACTAACAATTTTAACATTTGCACTTGCTGGTTGTTCAACCAATAAAACCAAGGTGGAAGAGGTCAAGCCGAATCCATTACCTAAATTGGTGCAAGCAAAAAATCTTGTTCCTGTATTTTCTCAAAGTGTTTCTTCGACCAGTAAAGCAGACCCGTTGCGTCTACGTTTAGATGCAGATAACGGCGTAGTTTTTGCGGTTGATCCCAATGGTGAAGTGGCTGCTTATCAAGGTAAGCAACGCATATGGAAGCAAAAAGTTTCTAAGCAGGGCTTAAGCTCGGGTATAGAAGCTGGCGAAGGTATGGTAATTGTTGGCAATAAAAAGGGCCAACTGTTTGCTCTGGATCAGGCGACTGGTGAGCAAAAATGGACTGCGCAGTTGTCGGGTGCCATTTTATCGGCATCACTTATTCAATCTGGTCGTGTGATTACCATTACCAATGATGACACCGTGTATGCACATGATCTTGCCACAGGCCAGCAAGTCTGGACCTATAATCTGCCGAATGTACAGTTCAGCTTACGTGGTGTAGCTACACCGGTTGCGCTTGATCCGCGTACAGTTCTGATTGCTTCATCAAATGCCTATATTTATGCACTGGATATTATTAGCGGCGTGCCGCGTATGCAGCGTCGTGTAGCGGTTAGTGAAGGGCGTTCTGATATTCAGCGCCTGAATGACCTGGATGGCGATCCTGTAGTTGCTGGGCAATTTCTGGTAACAACCAGCTACCAGGGGCAGGTAACGGTGATGGATCTGGCGAGCCAACAAGTGGTGTGGAGCGAAGATGCCAGCAGTATCCAGCGTCCTGAAGTCTTTAATAATACCGTCTATGTCGCTCAAGCCGATGGTAAAATCACGGCTTATGCACTGACTACCGGTCAACAATTATGGCAAAATGACAGCTTGCTAAATCGCCAGCTCAGTAATCCGGTAATTTTGGGCCAAGATCTGGTGGTGGGTGATCTGGATGGCGTATTGCATTTAATTGATCCGGCAACAGGCCAGTTGATTGGTCGCTCAAAGACCAGTGGTGAAGTACGTACCCTGCGTGTGATTGATAATCAACTTTATGTGGCGACTCGTAAGGGCGCTTTAAGCATCTGGCAGAACCGTTAAAATTTTTTTCAGCCTTATGTTAAACTAAGCTAACCGTATTTTTTTACACGGGGGATTGAGCAGTCAATGCCCCGTGTTTTATTTATTTTGGCTATTATTTCTTCTATTGTTTCTGCTTGTTCAGACCAGACCTACTGGCTGATCTTGAATAAAGGTTAATTTATGAAACCCGTAATTGCGCTCATTGGTCGTCCGAACGTCGGAAAATCAACGTTGTTTAACCAGATCACCAAGAGCCGTGATGCGCTTGTTGCTGACTTTGCCGGTCTGACCCGTGATCGTAAGTATGGCGATGCGACTTATCAAAATAAATCATTCATTGTCGTTGATACTGGTGGTATTGGCGAATCTGAAGGTGGTATTGACTCTTACATGGCAGAGCAATCTAAAACTGCCATTAATGAAGCGGATATCATTATCTTTGTGGTAGATGCACGTGCAGGCTTACTTGCTTCTGATGAGCAAATTGCCCGCGAATTACGTACATTGGGTAAAAAAGTTTATCTTGTTGCTAATAAGGTGGATGGCGTACATGCTGAAGCGGCATTGGTAGAATTCTTTAAATTGGGTATGGGTGAACCCCTTCAAGTGGCTGCGAGTCATGGTCGTGGTGTTCAGCAAATGCTTGAAGAGGTTCTGCATGATGTACCTGAAGATGTAGATTCTGAACAACGCGATGAAGATACAGGTCTTCGTTTAGCCATTATCGGTCGCCCGAATGTGGGTAAATCGACATTGGTCAATCGCCTGTTGGGTGAAGACCGTGTCGTGGCATTTGACCAACCGGGTACAACCCGTGACTCGATCTACATTCCATTCGAGCGTGAAGGTCGTAAATACACACTCATTGATACTGCTGGTGTGCGTCGTAAAGGTAAAGTGGATGAAATGATCGAGAAATTCTCGATTGTGAAAACATTGCAAGCGATTAAAGATGCCAACGTGATTGTTGTGGTTGTAGATGCGCGTGAAGGGATAGTTGAGCAAGACTTACATCTAATTGGTTATGCATTAGAAGCTGGTCGTGCCATGGTCATTGCGGTCAATAAATGGGATAACATGACCGAATATGATCGTAAGCAATGTAAACTTGATGTCGAGCGTCGTTTTGATTTTATTCCATGGGCGAAAGTACATTTAATTTCTGCTTTGCATGGTACGGGTGTGGGTGAGCTTTATCCATCTATTCATCGTGCTTATGACTCGTCACGTTTAAAAGTTTCACCTGCAAAAATTACGCAAATTTTGAACGATGCAACAGAAGCACATCAACCTGGTATGGTACAAGGTCGTCGTATCAAGATGCGTTATGCGCATATTGGTGGTCAAAATCCACCAACGATTGTCATTCATGGTAACAAGGTGGATAAAACCCCGGCAGACTACCGTCGTTATTTAGAAAACGTATTCCGTAAAGTGTACAAACTTGAAGGTACGCCAGTAAGAATCGAGTTTAAGACGTCTGAAAACCCGTTTGAAGGGCGTAAGTCACAAATTGATGAACGCACGGCAGCACGTAAGCGTCGTTACGTACAGAAGTTCAAAAAAGCTGAAAAGAAATTTAAACGTTAATTTTCAAATATAGTGTTTCGTTAAAAGCCCAAAGTGATCTTTGGGCTTTTTTCTTTTAAGATAGATTCTTATTTTTTCAAAGGTGATTTGTAGTGAGCAGACTGATACGAGTGAATGTCAATGCACTAGCACAGATCGTTCATGTGGATCACACGCTCGATCGCAAGAGCAAAATTCAGTTACAGAAACAGCAAATCCATCACTTTCGTAATCAATTGCTTTCCGAGCAATTAAAGACCGCCATTCAGCATGAGCAATTGGCAAAGACTGAATACGGTAAACCCTATTTGATTCATTTCCCTGAATTTTATTTTAATCATAGCCATAGTCAAAAAAATTATGCTTTAGCCACCAGTACAAATATGCCAGATATTGGGGTTGATATTGAAGATCTGGACCGGCAGATCAGATTTGAAGCATTGGCAAAGCATGCATTTCATCCGCATGAGTTAAAGTCCTGGAATGAATTGGAACAGGATCCAGATTACTGGTTCAAAGTCTGGACTACCAAAGAAGCGGTATTAAAAGCTGCCGGGCTGGGGGTACGTCTAAACTTGAGTGAATTGGATACACGGGTACATCCCGTACATGATGGCGGACTATGTAGTCATCCTTTAATTGGCACATTTGCTTATCAAAATTTTCATTTAGGCCATGTCATGCTCACAGTCGCCTGGCGTTCAGAGGCCTCCTGTAAAGGTTTTACTTTTCCTGAAATAAAAATATTTTTGTGATCTTAAAATATGTTTTTTTATAATTTTACTGATAGGTAGTGATCAATCAGGGAATAGGTAAAAAGATACAGCAATTACTGAACACCATCTTCATTCTGATCTACCTCAATCCGGTATAATTTTGTTCCATTATAGGCGTAGACTAAACGTCCTGCATCCTTATAGTAAGTTTCAATACGGAACTGATCTTTAGAAAAAGCACCTGCCACCGGAATCCAGGCTTTCGCTGTTTGATAGCTTCTTTCGTCGGTTGAAGCCCCGACTAAATCTTCTACCTGATTTTTAGACATGCCAATTTTTAACTGGGAAAATTTAGAATTTTGATAATCTCCAACAATTTCACCGGTATAACTGCCATCAATCGAAACCTCTTTGGTGGGTTTAACATTCGGCGCTGAATTTATCCAGTTGTTTTGAGCAGTATTTTTATTGGATGAATAAGGCATACTGGAACATGCCATTAAATTTAAACTGCTGATTAAAATAACAAGAGAATTTTTCATTATTATCACCTTATTATTAAATGCATCTTAAATGAAGAATGTAGATAATTTTAGTTAAAATAGCGCAGCGCCAATAGTTGTTTTTTTTAGTAAAGTTTTACCAATTGTTATTGGGAACTAGTGCTTCATTATTCGGGTTAAATCCTTGCAGCTTTAAGTGGTTTCTTAAGCCTATAAAAGAACACGAGAGCTATTTTTCTATACGCTATCTGTTACGTTTCTTTCGTCAAATACTTCCTCAGTACAAGGGCTAAATCCTGCTTAGATTTTTGATAGATGAACCCTGAGTCTTTTTTAGATTATGCATTGATCGGTAGGAAAGGGATCAGGTCTTTCATTTGGAATTGCTAAGTAGGGGGGAGATAATTTAGACAATAATATTTTCAATGATTATTCTTTAGTACCTCACTTTTTGCATGTTAAGTAAAAGTTATGGAAATTTACTTAAACGTCTATGAAAAATTAATTGTAAAAATATATGGATAAGTTTTTTCTAGAGGAGGAATTTATCGTGAATTTAATTTTTAAACCCTGCTGAGTAATTAAATAACATATAAAAATCAATAAAAAATAAAATTATGTGATGGAGTTAATATTAAAATTTGTTTATTATTTGTTTGCTTTTTGTAGATTTAAAAATCACGTTAAAAATCTAATAAATAAAGTGTTGGTGTGACTAAAAACTTTAATGAAGAGGGTAAATGATGAAAAAAACCATATTGACACTTTTATGCTTGGGCGCCGTTCAAATTGGGAATGCAGAAATCATTAAAGTGAATGGGGAAGGCACTGCACCTATTATCAAAAAAGATCCAAATGGCACACGTAACCAAGCATTCAATAATGCAAAAACAGACGCCGTCATTGCCCTTATTAAGCGTATTAATGGTCCTCAAGCCATGAATGAAGCGAGTCCATATTTAAATGACATCGTAAAACAAATTGACAGCAGTTATGTGTTCAACCGAGGCAGTAATACCAATGCTAACAATGAATTAGTCACTCAAGTTAGTCTGGAAATGGATGATCAAGAATTTCGTTCAATTCTTAATGATTTAGGCTTGGCAAAGAAAAATAGTCGAACCAGCCCGATTATGATCGTGATGGATGAATATTTCGGTGTTCCCAAAGATAACTCTAAACCTGTTAAAGAATTTACCTCTTATTTTTCCGATCGTAGTTATAGCTATGATGAAGATGCCAGTTATAAGGCAAGTGAAAGTGCCAAATCCAGTGCTTCAGACTCTTATTCATCTAAAGGCCGTTCATCTGCTGCATCAGGCTATGCCTATGGTAATTATTATGGGGCTGGCGCAGGCGTTTCTGCACGTTCAGCAAGTCACAACAACTCAGGTAAATCTGCATCTTCAAGCAGTTATAATGCCAGTGAGTCGGCAAATTATAGTCAATCTGAACGCCAGAATGATATTCAAAGTTTTGTGAAGTATGTGGAATATCAAACACCCAGTACCAAAGCTGAACGCGATAACCAAACTTTAAATGCGATAGCAGGTTCCGCATCGCGTTACGATTTACGTTTACTTGATTCAGACCGCTTTAAAAGTCAGTATTTGAATGGTCGCAGTATGACTATCCAACAATTAATGAGTGATACTGAACTCAATAAACTGGTGATTGCAGCGCGTAAAGAAAAAGCTGACTGGTTTATGGCGGGCAGCTCTTATATTTATGATCATGGTCGCTCGAATGCAACAGGTCAATTTGTTTGTGATGGGGCGATCAGTTTTAAAATTTATTCAGTCGATGATTCGACTTTAATGGGCGGTGAAACCCGCACCGAATCATCAACGGGTGCAACCACAGATTCTTGCCGAACCAATGTAGCCAAAAAACTCGGTGAATTAGCGATTAGCCAAGTCGGGCCACAGATTTTAGGTTATGCAAAAAACCGTTCGATGTACGGTAAAGAAATCACCATTTTTGTGAAGAGTGTTTCTGGTAACGTTTCTTCACGTCTAGGTGATGACCTTTATATTGCCTTAGATGAAATGGATGGCGCAGAAAATATTGATATTCGTACTCAGGATGGCAAATTGGTTGAAATGACCATGACCTATAAGAGTGAAAAACCAATAAGCGCAGAATTGGCTAAAGCTTTGCGCAAGGTCAATCCAACACTGTCCAGTGCTGAACGCTTACAAGCAGGGAACACCATTACCCTGTGCATTGGTGGTACACAATGCAAATAAAATTGAAAGCCTTATGCTTGGCTATGCCAATGCTCTTTTCGGCATGGGCGAATGCGGATATCCAGATTTATCCCTCGAAAGGGATTTTTGGCCTGGAGCAAGGTTGCCGTACCGACCCGAATAACTATGAAGCCAATGGTACATCAATAGTCTGTGACTTTAGCCAGGCCATTGATAATGATGTGATTCGTAAGCAAGCAGAACAACTGTTTGTGCAGGGATTAAAGCAAAGTCTGGGCGAACAAATTGTCGACAGCATTTCGCAAAAGACCAAGCACCGTACCTATGTCGCATCCTTGGACGTATTACGAGCCAGTGAATATATCGTTAAAAAAGATTCAACTACAGAAATTTTCCTACCTGTTACCTTAAGTCTAAAGCTAACCAATGTGTTGTCGGGTGAAGTGATTTATAGCGACAGTGCAACCTTGTCTCAACCGATTCAAGTCTTAAGTTCTGATATTCAATCAGCTGCAACAAAAGCAGCCATTAAGCAAAAATTTCAAAGTACCTTGTTGAGCTTGACGCAGCAACTCACTCAAGACTTGAAAACCAAGCTCCAGGTGACTGAAATTGATACGCAGGTGATTGACCAATGGAAATCCTATCTGGTGCTGGATAAAGGATTTAAGCAGGGGATTGCCATACAGGATGAACTCAGTTCTGCTGAAGGTGACCTGATTCGTGTGGTACATGCAGACAGCGATTATGCTGTTGCCATACCGGTGATGATGCAGGGCAATAGCAAGCGCTTTAGCAAAGTATCGACCAATACACGTCAGGCCATGAACAAGCCTAAAGCCTTGGTGGTGGATGTATTGACCTATCAAGCTGAGTCCAAAGATTTGATTGAACAGATTTTTTCGGATGCGATCGGTGAGCAGGCAGCTTTTACCCTGACACCAGTCAACCACCGTTATAGTGCGATGGCACAAAGTATCAGTGAGCAGACGGCTTTGGCGCAAAGTGCCGATATTAATCAGCGCGAGCTGCCAGAATTCTTTATTCGGATTAATGTCATTCCTGTGATTGCCTATCAGCAGCGGATTGGCAAAATGACCCAACAGCAGATCTTTCATAGTGAAGTTTTTGCCGAAATGATTGATCGTTCCGGTCGGGTGATTTATTCAGCCCATGCAACAGATGAAATTAAAGACGTGATTTCTGAAGGAATGGGTTTTTCTTTGGAAGCTCGTAAAGAAGTGGTGCTGAAAAATGCGCTGTTGAAACTGGGTCAACAATTTCAGAAGGGTATTCAATTCACCCGCTCTGATTTAAAGGTTTCGGGTTCAAGCGGGCAAAGCATCACGATTGATGATGCTGGCGAGCGCTTAAGTAGTGGCATGAAAGTACATGTTTATCATTCAGATAAAGCAGCAGGACGCAATATCCTGATTCCCACATGGGAAGCGACCATATTAGAACGTCAAGGTAGGAAAGTCACCGCGCAACTCGACTTCCCGGTCAGCAGCAATGATCGTTTGCCGGTGCGTTCTGGCGACAGTATTTTGCTGGAAAGTTCTGCACCCGTCGGTGATTCCAAGCAGGCACGGGTTTTATGTCCGGGTTTACATACCGAACAAGTGGGTGAAATTCCGTTTTACGGTTTTGGTCCATTGCTTTATAGCGCTTTTACCAGCCAGTCGAAGCGACCGTTTTATGCCACTGGTGCAGGTTTTAAAGGGCAAACCTTATTAAAAGACGCTGTGGTTCGTATGACCGAAAATGCCGGTTTTAAAAAGAATATGGATGTGAATTTCTTTCTTCCAAAAGATGAATGTTTGCAGCCTGTCTTTAAGATCGAGGTGAAAGAAAGCTCGGTGAAATGTAATAGTGATCAATCCAGTTGTGATGCGACATTAGTCATGACGAGTGGTGCGCGCAGATTCAACCAGAATGCTGAAAAAATCGGCGCATATGGTTTGCAGCAGGAAATTCAACTCAAAGGCATTGTTCATCAGCATCGTCATGAAATGTATAACATTCAGATGTTTGATGCTTTGCCAAAAATTTTAAATCAAATCGTGCAAAAAGCCGATTCTTCACAATAAGGGTAATAGGGTATGAAAAAATTTTCGATTGTTTTAGCCATCAGTGCATCAATGGGGGCATCAAGTGTTTATGCCGGTTTTGGTTCACTGAGTAGCCTGGCTTCGACACTTACTGAATCGGCTACCGGGGTATCTTCGTCAAATATGGATCTGAATGGTTTCTTTACGCAAGCCAAAGCCGCGAATGCGATGTTTCTTCAGAGTCGTACTGCTTTAGCTTCATTGCTTGCAAGCAAAAAGGATTCGGATGAATTAAAAGCAAAACAGAAAAGCCTGAAAACCACTTCTGATCTGAAAGAAAAAGAAGCCATTCAAAAAGAAATTGTGGCGATGTCTAATGCTGTTTTAGAAGCTTCTCAAAAGGATGAGGCAGCAACAGTCGCAAAACTTGCATCATTGAATGCAGACCAAAAGAAACACTTGTTGGATTCTGCAACAAACTTTGTAATTGCAAGTTTAACCGCTCGTGAATTGGCGGTAGGGGCAAAACAGGTGAGTACCAGTTTGATTACAAATCCAGCCAGCTTGACCAATACTGGAATGTCATTGGTTGATGCTAAAAATGTAGTGGGTGATATTACCGGTATTGCAAAAAATTCAACCTTGGCTTTGGTAGAATATCCTAAGCTGTTTAAAAAAGCCGGTATTGAATTTAAGCTGCCAACCAGCTCAGCAGAAAAACCAAGAGTACTTAATGATATTTAAAATATTGATTTAAATGAATATTTTAAATCCATTAAACTCTAGACCGTTCATTAAATATATTTAACACTAAAGGAGAGCCTGATCATCAGGCTCTTTTGCTGGTATTTTATTTATTCTCTCCCTATTTTTGTGTGTAGGCGATAGCTCATTAACAGCAAGTCGCGTAATTCCACGCATCCTATCTTGTGTTGTCTCACCCATACCGATCTAGTGCCCGTATGTGTTCTCTTTGCACTTTTATGATTGGGGTACTTTATTTTTGAG
>NZ_DJDC01000153.1:0-5744 GCF_002430855.1 Acinetobacter sp. UBA5934
TTCGGGGTGCAGATTATCCTGTTGGGCTTTTTCGTATTTGATGCTTAGATCTGACTCCTGTCTGATCTTACATTCCTTGTTCTTACTCTTGTTATTCTTATCTGGAACTTCCTGTTCTCTATGTCCCCATGATAGTAAATTACAGTAAGGTCGTATAGGCGCAAAGAACCGGAATTGATGTGAGCATATGCGTACAAGATCGGCTAAAAACTATCCTCTTTTTATCTGAAAAATTTGGAATAGTTTGAGCAATGGACTAATTGATAACATGGGAAAAAGTTTTAAATTGATTAAATAACCGCACAAATTTATTGGCCATAAGTATCAAAATTGATTATAAAAAAGCCAACTTATTTCAAAGTTGGCTTTTTGCGGTTTTTTCAGTCAGTCTTAATTCTTAAGTTATTGATATTTATTATATTAATATAAAAATTTACTTCATATAACGGCTATTATGTTAGATAGAGAGGAAAATAAGAAACTATTTTAAAATAAAATCCTTTTTAATTTTAATTCGGCTTGGATTGAATTATGGCAGTAGCACTGCTTTTATAAATACAAAATAGTGCAATAGCTAATAGTAAAAGAGCAGCAACTCTCGATCCATCCATAGTGATAACAGTATTATTAAACCAGCCAAAATTATCAATTAATAAACTCATTACTAACTGTCCACTTATTACAGCAACAGTTGTTGCAGCAGCACCAAGTCTAGGCATAGCAAACACAACTATTAACATATAGGCAACACCAAAAAATGCGCCAGTTAACTGCCATCTTGGAGCGGTAAATAAATTTAAAGAATAATTTGGTTCAAAGAAGAATGCTATTAAGAAGCTAACAATTGTGCCCATCACAAATGTTAACCAAGAACTTTCTAATACTCCTACTTCTGAACCTAGACGACCATTGATTGATGACTGGGCACATAAGACAGCTCCACCAAAAATAACGACGAGTAACATTATATAAATCATGGGGAAAGCTTCCTTATTAAATGAGCCAGAGCGCAGCTAAAATGGCAATGAGTGCCCCGATACGATACTTGTCTACAGCCCGTTTATTACTGCCTAATAAGCCCCAATGATCAATAATTAGGCTGGTAGCTACTTGACCAAATAAAATACCTACCATTGTCAAGCCAACGCCAATGATCGGCGTAGCTACAGTTAAAGAGACGACATATATTGGACCTAACAGGCCGCCTGTAAGTAGCCAGCGTGGTTGTTTGAACATAAGAGAGAGTCGTGGACGACCAAAAATAAGACCAAATGTTAATAGAATAGAACCCAACGCAAAAATGCCTAATGTGGCCCAAATATGTCCAATTTCTTCACCCAATGGTCCCAGCAAACCAGCTTCAATAGATAGCCCCATGCCAGCAAAAAAGACCAACGGTAAAATCCATAACTGTTTCATACATTACTTATGAGGGAAGAAGAGATGTGAATTATATTGGGTTGTCAGAAAGCTACAATTAATCATTTTTTCAAAACATAATTGCTATAATCACAATAATAAAATTGCTCAATATAATTTTAGGAACAGTATAAATGCAGTTAAAAGCATTACGTTACTTTGCGATGGTCGCGACTACTGGCAGCTTTTCTGCGACAGCCAAACATTTTCAAGTTCCCTCTTCTTCTGTATCTCGGTTTATTTCTAAACTTGAACAAGACATTGGACAGCAGCTTTTTTATCGTAATACACGATCCGTTCGGCTGACTGAAATTGGGGAGAAATACTATATCCAAATCAAGGAGGTACTCGATACATTGGACTTTGCCAACGAGGAGGCAACAGGGAAAAATTCAAATGTGAGAGGATTGGTACGTATTAATACCGCAGTTGCCCTAGGGCGATTACATATATCTCGCATTGTTAATCAACTGCATGATATCTATCCCGACCTTTCAGTAGAACTCATCCTGACAGATACATTTATTGATCCTGTCCAAGAAGGTGTCGATATTGCGATTCGGATTGGATCACTGCAAGATTCAGCACTGATCGCAAGAAAAGTATGTGACCAGACCTACGTATTGAGTGCGAGCCCTGAATACCTTGAGCGCTACGGAACACCTGAAACACCTCAAGATATTCAGAAACATCAATGCCTTGTTTATAAAGGCGTTTCGGGGAGTCAAAGATGGTACTTTCGCCAAGATGAACTCGACAAGCCTAATGAAATAGAACCCCAAGGTCCTTTAAAGAGTAACAATGCTGAAGTGTTGCTTTCAGCGGCATTGGAAGGTAGAGGGATTGTATTATTCCCTACATGGATTTTTGAAAAAGATTGTTTTAAAAACAAGCAATTGGTTAAATTACTCCCTAAATGGCTTTGCACAGTAGAACCTTATGCTGTTGGGATTCATTTAGTCTCTCCTGAAAACAGAATTCGTTCAAAAAAGGTGAGAACCGTTTTAGATTTTATATTAAAGGAAATTGGAAGCCCTCCTTATTGGGATAATATTCTTACTTTTTGAAACCTATTAAAAAGACGTTTATTTGAGTATTTCTTAAATTAACCTAATACACGTTATGCAAAATGTAATTAAATTGTCATATAGAATCAATACAATGCGATATTGTAAAAAGCCCATTCACCCTCGAGTGGGCTTTTTTTATGATTTATCAATTAAAGACGTATTCAAAAAATCTTAAATGTTCAGCTTATTCCCGCTATTCTTTATTTAACAGTCGATCAAGCACGCCAAATTTCTTGAAAATTTTCGCACGGCGTTTTGGATGAATATTGGCTTTATTTAAATTACCTTCATAATGGTCAAATACGCGTTTATCCATCATTTTAAACCAGAGCGATGGAATTAAAGCCGGCAATAACATGGTTGCATAACCACTTGGCAATTCAGGTGCTTCATCAAAATGACGCAAAGCCTGAAACGGACGTGTCGGATAGGCATGATGATCTGAATGACGCTGCAACTGGTATAAAAACAGATTAGTAGTAATATTATTATTATTCCAACTATGTTCTGGCATGGTACGCGCATATGAGCCATCTGGTTTTTTGTCGCGCATTAAACCGTAATGTTCAATATAATTAATAATTTCAAATAAACTGATGCCATAAAAAGCTTGGGTCGCCAAATATGGAATGACATCTTTACCAAATAGCTTCACCATGGTGGCATGAAAACCTGCACTCATCGCCCAGCCTTGAAACAGTTCATTTTCCTTACTAAAAAATGATAAGCCTTTACGTTTTAAACGGTTTTTTTCAATCTCAACCGCTGACTTAATTCCCCCAAATACCGTTCTTGGCCAAAACTCATAAAAGGTTTCACCCATTTTAGACGATGCCGGATCTTCAGGGGTTGCCGCACGCTTATGGTGTCCGTAAGGATGTTCAACACGAAAATGATTGTAAAACAGCGGCGTTAAGGTCGCATGGGCAAGATAATGATCCTTTTTATGCGGTCGATGCGACAGCTCATGTGCTGTGTTGACACCTACGCCATTAATCGCACCCATGGAAATTCCCAAAAGAATTTGATCCAGAAAAGAGGTTTCTTTACGACTCACCACATAACCGGCAAATAGATTAGCTGCCATTTGCAAAGGAATAAACAGTTTCACAATCCAGTCATAATAAGGGTCCGCTACAAGTGACTTGATTTCTTCATCATCAGGATTATTACTGTCATTGCCGACAATAGCGTCAACTGATGGAATAATTACATGCAGCAATAAAGGTCCGCCCAAAGCAAAGATTTTTTTCGTCGCCTTTGGACCAAACTGATAGCCAGCCAAAATCCCCATACCGATCACAGGTAAACCTGGACTTAATAACCACCAATAGCGTTTTTTATCGAGGGCTAAACCTGAAGCATTGGGCATAGTCTGAAGTGTGGCTTGATTTAAATTTACTGGTGCATTCATGTTGGCGATCTTCCCTATTTTTTGTTCTAACGTTATATTTCTAGAAATAGGTCCTCAAGAACAGTTGTAAACGTCCAAAAAAGCTATGCAAACGTCCTTGGCATATCTAGCCAATATTTGACCTAAAAACACATACGGATATCAAGCAAGGCTTTTTATAATTTTTATTAGATGATGACAGAACGATAAGACATGGATGCCTTAAGTAAAATTTTTGACGATATTCATCTCAATAAATCTGAATATATTTATTTAAAACCGCAAGGTCACTGGGCCTATGCTTATCAGGAACAGGATGCCATGATTGGCTATGTGGTTCTGGCGAGCACGCTCAACATTCAATTTGAATCGAAGAAAATGCTGCAGCTCGAGGCGGGAGACTTGATCCTGATCCCTTCAGGGCAAAACCATACCTGCCGAAGTAATGATAAAGACAATCTGGTGGAAGCACTTAATATTACCGGTCTTTTCGATAAAAAAAGGCAAGCTACCATCGAATTTGGAAGTACCAGCGGTGAACCGGCACTGATTCTGGCAATCCGCTGCCATATCGATACCATTATGGCGCGTCCGTTACTGAATGCCCTGCCCGACTATATCCATATTCAGCATATTACCGGCAGTACGGCCCCTGAATGGCTACAAATTGGATTACATTTTTTGGCCGTAGAAGCCTATCAAATTCGTCCGGGTCGCGACAAAATTCTCGATCATCTGGTCAGTATTCTATTTATTGAATGTGTACGCGATTATATTGCCCAGTTAAGCGATTCCAATAACTGGCTTAGAGCTTTGGCGCATACCGAACTGGCCAATGCTTTAGCCGTTATTCATGGTAAGCCCGATCAGGCCTGGACCGTAGAAAGTCTGGCTGAACAATGTTGCATGTCGCGCTCTAAATTTGCCACCTTATTTAGCAGTATCGTTGGCGAAACACCATTGGCCTATTTACAGCAATATCGTTTCCGTTTAGCGTCGCAGCATTTACGCGAAGGACAACTTTCGATCCAGCAAATTGCCCATCGTGTCGGTTATTCTTCCGAAACGGCCTTTAGCCAGACCTTTAAACGCCTGTTTAATTTAACTCCGAGCCAATATCGCCAGCAGTTCCAGTAAATCAGGTTTGATTAGATGGAGCTACATTCAAGGTACTTAAAATAGCCTGAACCGGATCTTCACTATTGCCGGAAAGCAGCTGTTTATGCATGGTGATATGCTGCATCGCCTGAATTTGTGCGGTTTCCACATTCATCAATTTTTCAATTTCAGCAGCTAAATTTTCCGGCGTCGCATCACTTTGAATCAATTCCCGAATGACTTTTTTACCCGCAATAATATTCGGTAAGGAATAATACGGAATTTTGATCAGCAACTTGACCACTAAATAAGTCAACCAATTCAACTTATAAAACGTCACCATCGGACGGTGTAATAGCATTGCCTCTAAAGTGGCAGTACCTGAAGCCAAGGCCACAATATTTGAGGCATTCATGACCTGACGACCAATTTTAGATTCGGTGTCTGTATTTTCCATTAAGCAAACTTTAGCCACCAAATCAGCAGGATATTGTTGCAGCAAGGCTTCTATCTGCTGCTTGCGTGCATCATTAATTGCAGGAATCAAAAATACATATTCGGGGTGCTTTTGACTCACGATTTTAGCGGCATCCAGCACCAATGGACCGAGTCTTTCAATTTCACCACGGCGACTACCCGGTAACAGGGCAATATGCTTGTGTTCAACATTCAAGCCCAGCTCTTGCTTGGCTTCAATCAGAGGATTTTGCAAAGGCAATTGACTGGCGAGTGGATGCCCTACGAATGCGGCTGGCACATCAATC
>NZ_DJDC01000153.1:5854-18747 GCF_002430855.1 Acinetobacter sp. UBA5934
CGGCTGGCACATCAAATTTTTTATAAAAGGCTTTTTCAAACGGAAATAAACACAGCACCAAATCAATACTGGCTCTAATGCCATGTACCCGCCCCTGTCGCCATGCCCAAACTGAAGGACTGACATACTGTACAGTTTTAATCGGTAAATTTTTCTGTTTTAAGCTTTTAGATAAGCGCAAATTAAAGTCTGGTGCATCAATCCCGACAAAGACATCCACTGGCTCTTTAGTCCATATATCGACCAGTCCATCACGGACTGCAAACAGTTTTTTAATATCTTTTAAGACTTCAACAATGCCCATCACCGATAAAATATCCATCGGATAATAGCTTTTAAAGCCTTCTGCAATCATTTGCGGACCACCGATGCCTTCAAATTCGGCATCAATTCCTTGCTCACGAAAACTACGGATGAGTTTAGCGCCAAGCGTATCTCCAGACACTTCCCCGACCACGATACCGATTTTAAGCTTCCGATTTTGCAAGTGTTTATCCTCAAATTTTTTAAAGTTTAACATAGCTGATCTTTCAGATTAATCATGATAGCGGTGCAAAGCGATTTTTTCTCCTCAGAAATGAGGCTTTATCGTCCTGCTGATCAACGCCATTTTCTATTTCTTTTTTTAGAATAAGCAAATCAATAATCAAGACAACGACTTATATGAAAAAGTCATAACATATGCACGTTTTTTGATATTTGGCATATAAACATGTTTGGTCCATTGGAATTTATTTTAGCGGGTGTGTTGGTCGGTTTCTGCGTTGGCATTACAGGTGTGGGTGGCGGCTCCTTAATGACCCCGATCCTGATCAGCCTGTTTAGAATCGAACCTCACATCGCCATCGGGACCGACTTGCTGTATGCGGCAATTTCAAAATTCTGCGGATCTTTAGTTCATGCAAAAAAAATGAATATTGTCTGGCCGATTGTCATCTGGCTGGCTGTAGGCAGTATCCCCGCATCATTTGCAACCCATTGGGTATTAGAAAACTATCTCAGTCAATCAAGCAGTTACAAAGCTGTTTTGACCATGGTTTTAGGTTTCATGTTGACCTTAACCGGTATTTCTATTGTATTCCGTGGTCACATTGAACGCTTCTTTAACAAGTTCCGTAAAGATGAAGCTCTGGATATGACGCAGGATTTAGAAAAGGTCAATTTTCGTGCGAAAGACAAACGTGCTTATATAATTATTATGGGTATTGTACTGGGTATATTTGTAACCCTTTCATCAGTCGGTGCAGGTGCCTTCGGTATTATGGCACTGGTGCTGATGTTCCCGAATTTACCAATGATTCGTATTATTGGCTCCGATGTCGTGCATGCCGTGCTTTTGACTTTAGTCGCGGGTCTTGGACACATGAGTTCCGGTAATGTAGATTTGCATTTGCTCGGATGGTTACTGGTCGGTTCAATTCCAGCCATTATCATTGGAACTTTAATCAGTTCCCGTCTGCCAGAAAAAATTATCCGTAAGATTCTGGGCATTACCTTATTTGCATTAGGCATGAATTTTATGCTGCATCCAGTCAAGGCAAAAGCTGTAGAAAAACCGGCTACAGCGCAAGTGATCATTATTGAAAAAGCAATGAAAGTTTAATTTAACTATACGATTCATCACTTTTTTTTGACCTATATATTGATCTTTTTTATAACATTGTGAACATACATTCGTGTTATATTCAGATTAAGAATAAACTTTTGTATGATCGAACCAGTGACGGCAATGAATACACTACAGTCAAAACCTATTACACAATCTGACATCGACGACGTGAATGTACAAAGCATTCAGCCTCTTGTAACTCCTGCTGAATTAAAAAAAGAGTTACCTCTGACTGATCAAGCCTATCAAACCGTGCTTAAAGGACGCGAAGTTATTCGCAATATTCTGGATGGTAAAGATAAGCGTCTATTTGTGGTGATTGGTCCTTGTTCAATTCACGACACTGTTGCTGCGCACGAATATGCTGATCGTCTCAAAGTTTTAAGTGAAAAAGTTAAAGATACACTTTATATCGTCATGCGGGTTTATTTTGAAAAACCGCGTACCACTGTAGGCTGGAAAGGTCTAATTAATGACCCGGACATGAACGACTCTTTTAATATTGAAAAAGGTCTGCGTATCGGTCGCCAGCTTTTAGTGGAACTGAACGAGAAAGGATTACCTTGTGCCACTGAAGCCCTTGATCCGAACTCACCGCAGTACTATCAAGATTTAATTTCATGGTCCGCAATTGGCGCACGTACCACTGAAAGCCAGACACACCGTGAAATGTCTTCAGGTTTATCTTCACCTGTAGGTTTCAAAAATGGTACCGATGGTGGCTTAACCGTAGCAACCAATGCCATGCAGTCGGTGAAACACGGTCACAGCTTCCTCGGTCTGAATGATCAAGGTCAGGTTTCGGTGATTCGTACCAGTGGCAACCAGTACGCACATGTAGTACTACGTGGCGGTAATGGCAAGCCTAACTATGATGCAGGTTCTGTTGCAGACGCTGAAAATGCTTTGGCCAAAGCGAAAGTCAGCAACAAAATCATGATTGATGCCAGTCATGCCAACTCTAACAAAGACCCGTACCTGCAACCGCTGGTATTGAAAAACATCACTGAACAGATTCAGGATGGCAACAAGTCGATTGTCGGTATTATGGTTGAAAGTCATCTGAAAGGTGGTCGTCAGGATATTCCTGATAACCTGGATGATCTAGAATATGGCAAGTCAGTGACTGACGGCTGTATCGACTGGGAAACCACTGAAAAAGCCCTGCTCGATATGCACGAAGCATTGAAAGACGTTTTACCAAATCGCTAAGTGATTTAAAACGCCATCTGAACAGATGGCGTTTCTACATTAACCTGAGGAAATTTTATCTTATGAATGAAATTGAAAATGCACTCAGTCACATTGAAAATTTCCAGTTTATTCACGAACATCTATTCACCTCTGCCCAGCCTAATGCAGAACAGCTCAAGCTGATTAAAGAATACGGTGTCACCTCTATTGTGAATCTGGCATTATCTGATGCAGAGCAGCATTTAGAGCATGAAGATAAGATTTGTTTAGATTTAGGTTTAAATTATATTCAGTTTCCCATTTCACCAGAAACGCCTTCTGATGATCAATGCTTACTGATATTAGATCTGCTCAATCATTTAGTCCAAGATCAAATGGTCTGGGTTCACTGTGCGACCAATTATCATGTCAGCAGTTTGATGTATTTATACCGCCAGTACTACATGGATATGGACATGTCTACGGCGCAAGAGCTGATGCATAGCATTTGGGAACCGAATGAAACCTGGACCGGTCTCATCCATGCAGTAGCCCTACAACTGCAAGGTCGTAAAGCTACCCAGGAATTACAGCAGTCGTTAATGCATCCAGATCATTTTGGCTGATGTGAAATTAACACGGTGGCAGTGGATAAAATTCCTTCCTGACGCCCGGTAAATCCTAATTTTTCGGTCGTCGTTGCTTTAACACTAATTTGGGTCACATCTACGTTCAATACAGCGGCAATACTTTGACGCATTTCCAGATTATGTTTTGCCAGTTTTGGACGTTCACAGGCAACAGTAATATCTGCATTGTTCAGTGTGTATCCACGGTCTAAAATCAGCTGATACACATGTTTAAGCAAGACCCGGCTATCAGCACCTTTAAATTTTGCATCGGTATCTGGAAAATGCTGCCCGATATCGCCTAAAGCCAAGGCTCCCAACAAGGCATCACATAAAGCATGCAATACGACATCGCCATCCGAATGCGCTTTTAAACCTTGCGTATGAGGAATTTTAATACCCGCCAAAGTGACAAAGTCACCTTCTTCAAAGGCATGTACATCCATTCCCTGACCAATTCGAATTTGTGCGACCACGTTAAGCATCCTTAAGAAATAAATGATTGAAATGTTGTATTCACGCTTTCTATTTCGCTATAGTTACAGCAGCGCAACATAGTGAAATTATAAGCGATCATGCTGGTGAATACCGAAATTAATCTCATTAAAACATTAGGCACATTATTCAGTATTGGCTGTTTGTGCTCAACTATGACTTTTGCTCAAGAAATAGATTGCTCTAGCCCCAAAACCTCTTCCTTAAAAACGATTTGTGCTGACAATTTTGCCGAATCGAGAGAGAAGCTCAGCAATCACTATATCACCGCTTTTCTGGTCAGTGATGCACCGGTTCATTTATTGGAAGATACCCATACTTTATGGTTTAAACGTTTACAGCAATGTAAAAGTCTGGAATGTTATAAGCAACAATTTGAACTGCGCATTGAAGATCTGAATTTTTATACCTCACTCAACCAAAGTCTTACCAATCATTATTTAAAATTTGAAAATGGAAAAATTGCCAGTCAACCGGTACATTTACAGGTTCATCAACTGACTAAAGATAAAATTAAAATTGAAGGCGTGGCCTACCGCAACCCGAACAATAAATTAGAAACCCAAACGATTCCTTTTTTGGCCTATACCAACTCTGACCAAAAAAGTGAGATCACCGATAACGAACACGATTGCAAATATCATTTTGATTTTAATAAGGCGATTTTATCGGTTACAACTGAGCAAAAGGGTTGTGAACGGTTTGCAGGTATCTATCGCATGTATGATTAAACATTTTCTTGCGTTATTAAAAACAGAGGCATCATGCCAGTGCTGTCCCATAATTTGAATTTTATTTCAGTACTAAATCAACATGATGACTTTATTTTTAAGCGTTTGATATTTATTTATATTTAATTTTCCACAGCCTTTTCTTTTCTTTAAAAAACTTAAATGACTTTGTATAGGCTGAACCCTACTTTTGACAGACCAAAAGTAGGCAAAAGTCTTTATTCCCCATACACGACATCCTGTCGTGATGGGGAATGTGTGGCATCCCTGCCACACTCGCGAATCTAGTATCAGGACTTCAACGATGGAACTGGACATCCTGCCTCTGTTTTTATTTAAAGGCTTAAATTATTTCAATTGATCAACCAAACGGCTTTCATAATCATTTAAGGCTTCATTCATGGTGACTATCCAGCGTGAGCCTGTTGCCATTGCCGTTGGTTTAGAAATTTTTGTATAAGTGCGAATAGGCGGTTTAGCACTGTTATTGGCATCATAAATTTCAGTTTCAATTTCGGTATTAAGTGTTACATAAGAAAAACCTGGCTGCATCCATGACCAGAACTTGTCTACTTTAACGGTTAACACCAAATCTGGCTTTTGAGCCTGTGCCGCTGGCACAACTGTATAACCCGAATGCAATAAAGCAGATTCAATCCGTTTTTCGAAAACGGAAACTACAGTTTCATCTCTTAAGAAAATATCACCCATGGCCTTACCATAACCATTACGCTTACGTGCAATCGCTTTAGCTTTATCTGCTGCTGTCGCTTTCTTTAATCCACCTTTAAGCGAAGGAATATTGGCCTGTTTCGGCTTGTCTTCAAAGACACGTTTATCTTCAACTATTTTAATTACCGCAGTTTTAGAATTACTTTGCTGTGCACTCATCTGTTTCACTGGTGATTCTAAAGATACCAGTCCACGGGTAGACACACATCCCGTCATCCCCACAATTAAAACCGAGCTTAATACAATTTTTGAAAAGATATTCATAAGTATCCATTATTTTAAAGCCATAAAAATCAAATTATTATATCATCTTCAAATAATGAATCTTTATATATTAAAAAGCATGAAACCAATATTCCATGCTTTTTTATTCATTCAAACCGGATGTTGTAAAGCAACTTCTTGACTAATCATCACCGCTGTAGCCGCAGACAAAGTCCAACCTAAATGGCCATGCCCTGTATTATAAAAAACCCGTTCACATTTCCCGCGGCGTACAATCGGCATCATATTCGGCATCATCGGACGTAAACCTGCCCAAGGGATGACATTTTCAGTGGTAATATTAAAGTTCTTGTTCACCCAATCGGTCAGCGGTTGAATACGGTCTGCACGGATATCACGGTTATAACCATTAAACTCGGCCGTTCCCGCAACTCGTAAACGGTCTGCACCTAGACGGGAAGAAACAATTTTTGCACTTTCATCCAGCAGGCTCACCCACGGCGCATTTTTCACGCTGTCTTCATCATTTAAATTTAGAGTAATTGAATATCCCTTCACAGGATAAACATTGACGCGATCACCCAATAAATTTGCCAAGTGATAACTTTCAACACCGCCACACACCACCACGGCATCGGCTTCCAGCGATTCCATCACAGCTGCATCTGAATGCATGTTTTCATTACTGGCATGGTAAAGCACAGTGACGCCTTTTTTATGGTGTTTTACATCCATCACTTCCGTGCCAAACAGGTATTTCACCCCATATTTTTCCGAGGCTTCTGCAAGTCCTTTGGTAAATTTATGAATATCACCCGTTGCATCTCCCGGACAATAAAAACCCCCGTAATAATCTCCCTTTAAACTGGGTTCTATGCTTTTAATTTCCTCTGGTGTTACCGCAATTCTTTCCAAACCACCATTAATCAGTAAAGTATTTACCCGAGTCGCGACTTCATAATCCAGTTTGCTATGGTAAAAATGGAGAATGCCGCGTTTTTCCAGATCAAACTGAATATTTTCCTGTTCAGCAATAGCGAATAAACGTTCACGTGCCAATAAAGCCATTCTTACCGTATCGCGGGTATTGGTTTCATAATGTTTAATATTGCCGACAAATTCCATCAACCAGCCATATTTATGCAAGTCAAATGAAGGATTGAGTAATAATGGGGCATTTTTATTGGACATCCACTTAATACCTTTCAGTACTGTGGCTTTTTGGTTCCAGACTTCTGCATTGCAGGCGGAAAGCTGTCCGCCATTGGCAAATGAAGTTTCCATGGCAGGATATAAATGTTTATCAATAACGGTGACTTTATAGCCCAGATTTGCCAGCTCATAAGCGGAGGTAACCCCGGTAATGCCTGCCCCGATCACAACGATATGACACATACGACTCTCCTTGGAAATGTAAAGACATTTCTCTGAGCCCCATCTGTCATGGTTACCTGAGAGCTTCGATCACATCGTTATAATAAATAACGCTGACCATCCCCTTCGGTGAGCATATTGACTGAATATGCTTCTCTCCAGATTTTTGAAATTATTACAGTCCTTTTGCCTGAGAGTTTCCGGGGTCGTTGCTCCTTCGGCGTGTTCACAGAAGAACATCTCTCCTGCAATAATTACTTATCTTAATATGAGCAATTTTTATACCATGCGCGAGCACTAAATTCATATATTTGTTAAGCACTGTTATTAAAATACAAATAAATATATTTTTCAAAAACTTAATAAATTTATCAATTAACTTAAGTAATTAAGCTTAGGCTATTTTATGGATAGTCTGCACTGTTTAAACGCTTTACATACTTCACTTAAGAGATAGACTTGGACATATGCTGTAAGCGCAAATCAATCAATGGCTGCCCCACATTGGAATGAATGGGATAAGACTCGATACATGCTGTTTTTGAATAGCCACAGCGTTCATAATATTGAATCAGCTCTGTTCTGGCATCCAGCACCCACATTTCATAATGACTTAACGTTGGGCAGCGTTCTAAAGCCATTTTCTCAGCATATTTTAAAACATGTTTTCCAATGCCCTGATTTTGCCAATCCGAAGCTACACAAAAAGTACCAATTTCTACGCTATTCTGCTGAAAGCTTAAACCGATACAGGCCACTAAAGCAGTTTCTAAATCCTCAACCATTTCAGCAACAAATAGAGAAAAATTCTGCTGGTTCAGACTTTCCAATAACTGCTGATGATTGATTCGATCTCCCGCGACAATTTTCTGTTCACTGGTCCAGCTTGAATCTGTATGGGTGCGATATGCTTGATTGATCAAAGCCACTAGGCTTTCAACATCACTGGCATTTGCCAGTCTATATTTTAATGGCTGCATTATTTTTCTAAAAAAATGAATTAAAAGAAAATTATCACAAAGTATCATCAAACAAAATTTTATCCATAAAAAAAACCAGACTTTAAGTCTGGTTTTTTGATCATTAGAGCTCGTAACCTTAACGAGTTACTTCGTTTTAAATCGGTGCAAATGGGGCAACCACATCGGCATTTTGTGCACGATGACGCATGAAGTGATCCATCAAAACAATTGCTAGCATCGCTTCAGCAATTGGGGTTGCACGTACACCCACGCAAGGATCATGACGGCCTTTGGTCAGGACATCAGTATCTTCACGGTTAATGGTAATAGTTTTGCCCGGAGTTGTAATGGAATTAGTTGGTTTCAGCGCAATCGAAACACGAATATCCTGACCGCTAGAAATACCACCTAAGATACCGCCAGCATGGTTCGCCAGGAAGCCATCTGTTGTGAGTTCATCACGGGTTTCATGACCGAACTGCTCAGCCACACCAAAACCATCACCAATTTCCACGCCTTTCACGGCATTAATTGACATCATGTCATGGGCAACATCAGCATCTAAACGATCAAATACTGGTTCACCCCAACCGACTGGTACTTTAGAAGCAATAATTTCTAAACGTGCACCACAGCTTGTGCCTTGCTCACGTAATGAAGTTACCAATGCTTCAAACCGCGGCACCGCATCAACATCACCACAGAAGAACGGGTTATTTGGCACTTCATTCCAGTCCAGTTTTTCTGCTTTTTCAGTACCGATTTGGGTCACATGACCACGGATTTCAATACCGAATTTTTCAAACAGGAATTTCTTGGCAATCGCGCCCGCTGCAACACGCATCGCAGTTTCACGCGCACTCGAACGGCCACCACCGCGATAGTCACGAAAACCATACTTCTGAGTATAGGTATAGTCTGCATGACCCGGACGGAAAGTTTGCGCAATATTGCCGTAATCTTTTGATTTCTGGTCGGTATTACGAATCAATAAACCAATCGATGTACCTGTTGTTTTACCTTCAAATACACCGGAAATAATTTCGACTTCATCCGGCTCTTTACGCTGGGTCGCGAATTTAGAGGTCCCCGGTTTGCGGCGGTCTAAATCTTTTTGTAAATCTGCTTCAGTCAGTTCGATCCCAGGCGGCACACCATCGACAATTGCCATCAGGCCAACGCCATGAGATTCACCACAAGTCGTTACACGGAACAGTTGTCCAATACTATTACCTGCCATGTTCAAAACTCCTTATGCTTGAACAGATTGTACAAATAAATCACGGTATTTACGGCATTGCTCTGCGGTTAAAGCAAAAATACCCGAACCACCTTTTTGGAAAGTTAACCAATGGAAATCTACAGTATTAAAGTTCTGTTTCATCGCCCATTCAGAATTACCCACTTCAATGACAATCAAGCCATCTTCAGTTAAGTAATCCGCGGCTTGCGCCAACATTTTACGAACTAAATCCAAACCGTCTTGACCTGCAGCAAGTGCAAGTTCTGGCTCATGTAAAAATTCAGCCGGTAAATCAGCCATATCTTCCGCATCCACATACGGAGGATTAGACACAATTAAATCATATTGATTTTCAGCAGGAATTTTTGCAAATAAATCGGATTCCATCAATGCAACCTGATATTGCATATTGTGATGTTCAGCATTAATCGACGCCACTTCTAAAGCTTCTTTAGAAATATCGGTTGCATCCACTTCCGATTCAGGGAAGGCATAAGCCAAGGCAATCGCGATACAGCCCGAACCGGTACACATATCTAAAATGCGACGTGGGGTTTGCGGATTATTATTTTCAGGAAGATTGTTCAAAGCTTCACGCATTTGTCCATTTTCATCAAGGCAGTATGGTGCAAAGCGTTGATTGATCAATTCAGCAATCGGCGAACGTGGAATCAGCACACGTTCATCCACGTAATAAGGTTTGTCGCAGAAATATGCCAGATTCAACAAATATGAAGTTGGTACTTTTTCATTGATACGACGTTCCAGCAAACTGATAAATTCAGCTTTTTCACTTGGCAGTAATTTCGCATCTAAAATTTCTGGATTTGCGTTCCAGTCCAGGGCCAGTGTTTGCAATACTAAAGCCGAACTTTCTGCAAAAAAGTCTTCTGTACCTTGACCCAAGTGTGCATCGTATTGACGTAGAGCTGAAACACCAAAACGGATAAAATCACGAATAGTTGTCAGGTTTTCAGCGGCTTCCTGTAAATGTTCAGGGCTAATTGTCAGTTGATCCACTTAAGGCATCTCCAAGGTCAAATTTTTTAAAGCGCCTTATGATACCTTGTTTTATTGGTTTTTATAACGTTTCAAGCAGATTAAAACAATAATCTATGCGCCATTTATTTAATTTGATAATAGTAAGCACGTTCCATTGTCATTTCTAAAACACATTTTTCCTGTTTGACTTTAAGCAAGCTCGAGGTCACTTTTAAATAGCATTGCTGATTAACCCGATTTTGCCAAATTTTGTGTTGCTGCTTAACGTAACTTTGATTATTACCACTGTTTTTTAAATAATTTTCATAATATTTTTTTAAAAGTTTTTCCTGACTTTTCAACTCTTTTTCTACACATTTTTTGACTGTTTCAGTTTGACCATAAGATGTGTTTAGACATCTTTTATATTCGTCAGAATATCCTTGGGCTAAAACTGAAGTTGAAGCTAAAGCAGCCATACTGAAAATCACTGGCATTAAAAATCGCATCATATTCCCCTGTCTTAAATGACTCAATTTTAAATAGTATTCATTTTATTTATTTAGGAATACTACAACAAAGCAGTGAAGATTCCTATATCACCGGAGTTTAAGTCAAAGCACAACAAACCTTGCAACATTTTGGCTATTGAATCTAGCTGGAATGACCTTATATAGTTTTCATTATTTTCTAAATACTTTTTGTTATGAGCTACAAGCACAATAACTTAATGGCAATGCGCCAAAACTACTGGAATGATATTGATTCTGTTCAGGTACAGAGCGAAAAGAAATTCTTTCAACAGACTTTAATTGAACATGCCATTCATAACAGTCCATCAGAAGATGACGCAAAATATCTGTTTTTTAGTTTACCCAGCATCATTATTGTTAAAGGTTATGCTCTCGGCTTTCAACATGACACCGTTCAAGCCATGATTTTTAAACATATTCGAGACAATAAAAATTTGTTAAAGCAAAAAGGTGAGTTTAAAGTTCAATTTCGCATGTAAATATGCGCTCATCTCTAAGCGTCGCTTTACCGCCCGCCCCCTGCTCATCTTGAGGCATATCATTGGGGTTGCAGGATTGAAGCTTAAGGATTAACTAGATATTTACTTTATTTAACTACGGTGACACTTTTTAATGGAAAATAAATTAAATATTAAACATATTTACTCTCCATTCAGCACGTTGAACTTTTTTAATACGTGAATAAACGGTAATATCCGCTACAATTAAATATTCTGCGACTTGCTGATTAAAGGATTTTGTTTAATGTCAGATCAGAACGATAAGCTTAAACAACTCAAAACTTCTTCCATGGATCGACGCTTATCTATCGCTAAAGCCTCCTTACTCGCAGGAACGCGTTGGGCTGCATCTAGTGCAACCACCATATTTTCAAGCGAAGCAGAAAAAGAAAAGAAACGTAAAAAAGCCATGAAAGAACAAGCTGATTATCTTGTTTCTGAAATTGGCAAATTAAAAGGTTCAATCGTAAAAATCGGGCAAATGATGGCACTGTATGGTGAACATTTTTTACCTGAAGAAATTACTCAAGCTTTAAATACCTTAAACAATCAAACTGTTGCGCTTGCATGGCCTGCCATCAAACACCAACTGGAACAGCAACTTGGACCTAAGTTGCATGATTTAACCATAGACCGTGAACCTTTGGGCACAGCTTCTTTAGCACAAGTACACCGTGCTACACGCAACTCGGATGGTTTAGAAATCGTATTAAAAATCCAGTATCCTGGCGTGGCTGATGCAATTGATTCAGACATGAGCCTATTTAAGAATATGCTCAAACTGACCCGTATGGTGCCGCAAACCCGTGAATTTGATCAATGGTTTGATGAAGTTCGTGAAATGATGCATCGTGAAGTCAATTATCAAATTGAAGCTGCAACCACACGCCGCTTTGCCGAACGTTTAAAAGATGATCCGCGTTATATCGTGCCGCAGATTGTAGATGAATATTGTACCGATCAAGTGCTGTGCATGACTTTTGAACGTGGTGTACCAATCAATAGTCCTGTGATGCTGTCTCTGCCTCAAGAACGTCGTAACCAGTTAGGCGAAGCATCTCTCGAGATTGCTGTGCGTGAGATTTTTGAATGGGGTGAAATGCAGACTGATCCAAACTTTGGCAATTACTTGGTTCGTTTGGGAGATGGTGCAGAAGGTCAAGACCAGATTGTATTACTAGATTTTGGGGCAATCCGCCAGTTTGATGAACATTTGCTGAAAGTCGCCCGTAATCTGATTAAAGCCGGTTATGACCACAATCTTGATGAGATGGTTCATGCCATGACGGGCTATGAATTCTTCGATTCAATTCCGCAAAGCATTAAGCCCGATATGGCTAAAGTGTTTTTATTGGCAACCGAAGCCTTTAGTAGCCTGATAAATAATCCAGACTTGCCTGAAGGTGTGATGGATGCAAATCAGCGCTATGACTGGAAAAAAAGCCAATTGCATAGCCGTGTCATGCAACGAGCGTCCAAATCAATGGCATCGCGTTATTTCAGTGTGCCGCCTAAAGAGTTTATGTTTATTAGCCGTAAATTTATTGGTGCCTACACCTTTATGACCGTCATTGATGCAAAAACCAATGTACGAAAAATGGTGACGCATTTTCTATAAGCAGTAAAGACTAGAATGATTTTTTTGTCATTCTAGTCAATTTTCACTTTTCAATCTAAGCTTTCAATCTCAAAAAATAAATACTATT
>NZ_DJDC01000172.1:0-5204 GCF_002430855.1 Acinetobacter sp. UBA5934
AGAATTGAATTTAAGAGCTCATCTGAAGGTGGGCTTTTTTGTAAATATCATATGCAATTATTATTTCAGACTTCATGATATTAATAAAATGTGATCTACGTCTTATTAATTGATAAAAATAAATAACAGTTAAATAAATTTAAGATGGCTGTTTACACTACTAATCAATTAGTTATAAAGTATTTTGAACTTTCTTTCTAAAAAAATATAGAGAAGCCCATAAATGATTGAGCATAGTAGTTATCTAATTGAGCAGATTGAATACATGGGTGGTGGTTCTTTCGGGGCTGTACATAGGGTTAATATCTATAATAGAAAAATGCATTTGTGCGGGCAATTTGCAATGAAAACCATGAAGTCAGATGCTCGAGAAGCAGAGGATTTCAGAAAGCGTTTTATGCGAGAAGGACATTTGCAGTCTAAATGTATCCATTCCAATATTGTGCCTATTTATATATGTAATCTTTCCTCAGCAGAGCCTTGGTTTGTTATGGAATTGGGAGAAACTGATGTAGAGAAGTTGATTTTAGAAGGAAATTTTCCAAGGCAAGAAAGATTAAAATGTATATATGATTTGCTTTTAGGGATGGAATTTATTCACAGTCGCAAATTATTACATCGTGATATAAAACCTTCTAATATGGTTAAAGTTGACAATAAATATAAGATTGCTGATTTTGGTTTGGTTAAAAATACAGTACCAAATCCAAACTCTGTTCCTCTTACTGCTATTGGACAAGGAATGGGGACGCCAGGATTTGTTGCCCCAGAAGCTGTGTTTGGTCATTTTAGTGATCAAACAGACATCTATGCCATTGGATCATTTATACAATTCGTTTGTTACAATGATGAATATTTGACTGCTAAACTACTCCCAATTATTAATAAGTGTAGAGAAGATGTTCCAGCAAATAGATTTCAGGCAGTAAGTCAGCTATTAGATGTGTTTAAGCCGATATTTAATGGAGAACAGAATGCTTGATTTAATTACTGTAGCGGCATTCACGCTTCCTAAATCATATGAAAAGGTAAATGAAGATTCATTGCTTTTACCCGTAAAAAAGAATAATGGTTTTGCTTTTGCTATCGCTGATGGTGTGGGCTCATATGCAGGAGCTAGTAATGCATCTCAACTAGTCGTTGAATATTTTAATAAATCTGATGATTACCCTTTTTCTGATGTTGAGACTACATTAAAAACTTTAAATATTAAATTAGGTGCACTTGAAGAATTGGACCAAAATTTTTATAAAGCAGCTACAACTTTAACATTGGGTTATATTGACGACAAAGGACTTTATATAGTTCATATCGGAGATAGTAGATTATATTTAAAAAAGGAACAAAAGCTTATACAGCTGACTAAAGATCACACACAACATCAAAAGCTTTTGGATGCTGGGCTTTTTACAGAGCGTCAATTGAAAAAAATGCCTGGTAAAAATATTTTGATGACTGCTTTATCTAGTCACATCAATCTTGAATTTCAATATAGCTTTATCAAGCTATCTGAATTAATTGATGATAATAATGAAATTGTTCTAAATATCATGTCTGATGGGGCATATGAGTTCTGGGAGAAGAAGCCAAAATTCTCAAACAATACAATGTCTTCTCCAACTGCTTTTTCAACGAGCTTATTAAGACGAATACAAAAGAATGGACCAACAGATGATCATTCTCTTATTTCAATGAAATTTAGAACTAATACTGTTAGTTAATAATTTCAACCACCTTTGGGTGGTTTTTTAATGCCCTGAGAAATGTCATGTGTAAGCAATATCAGGGCATCCTATGGCGGCTACCTTTAATCAAAGTGGTTTGAAGTCGGGTGCCGCCACCAAATTTCATATTGTGATAAACCTCGATCATTTGATCGGGCTTTTTTAATATTGGATAAATCATTAATTAGGCTTTTCTAATAATTTGATTTAATTACCATTATTTTAAATTTTGATATATTTCGCCAGTGAATATTATTTGAATAGTGTACAAAATAGCCAACCAGAAACTGCTGTAGTTTCTGAATGACCTTCCAAGGTCCTTAGTTTATAGGTCCACTTCGCTTTCCTGTAGTGGGCTTTTTTTTGCATGGAGAAAAGTGATGCTCCGATTCCTAATGTGTTTATTCGGCCTACATGGTGCGACAGAAATCGATTACACGATTGATGATGAAGAAATCAAGGTGTGTCGGAATTGTTTGAAAGAAGTTAAATAATTTGCTGGACGTATTACGGCACATGAAACCCCGCTACATACTAGATATTGGCGGGGTTTTTCTTTTCTTATTGGTGGTGTCTTATGGATGTGATCGAAGCGCAGCGAAATCTTAACCGGTATAAAGCCAATGTTACGGCATTGCAGCAGGTTCATCCGCAAGACCTAAACTTCGATGAGCTAAATACAATTACAACGCTCATTAAAAAACAGAACAGATTAATCAACAACATTGAAGAATCACTTAAACAGGGTGAGCGCCGTGGATACAGATGATCAGGCAAGACTCGATGCATTTAAGCGTGATCTATATCGAGATATAACCAGTCGCAAAAGATTGTTTGAGGCTGAAACCGGTTTGGCGATTACAGATATTGAGTTGGCATTTGTGAATATATCTACAGTAGATCGGCCTAATGATCATTTGCTGAATGAAATCATAGTGACTGTGGGTGATCCAGATGACATGCAAATCATGTGAGGAAAGACGTGAGTGGATTAAACAACAAACAGAACGAGCAAAACAGCGCATGCAGCTGTGCATCGAACGACTTACTGGTCGAGCTAATCAAACAGAACAATCAACTGATTCAGATCAACAACGAGCAGAACGCACAGATCAATGAGCTGCTGATTCAATTAACTGAAGATGATGACGAGCCTAAACGCTCTGGATATTTGGATGATCAGATATGAATAACAAAGATGAAATATTAAAGGTCGTGGGCATTGAGGTTCTTAATGGTGGTGTGTGCCAGGGTACCAAAGTGAAGCTGAGCAATGGCCAGTACCTAACAGGTATTCAATCAATTACGCTTCGTGGCGATACCAATTCAAAGCTCTGGTCATTAAGTCTTGAGATGTACCCGGATTTTGTTGATCAGCAAACAATTGAAGCTGTATTAGCAAATATCAAACTTGTTAAGTCTGAGCAAGCATCACAGCGAAAAGAAGCCATTCGTAAGCAGGTTGAACTGCTTCAGGCTGAATATGCCTATTTAGGTAAATATGCTGAAACTACTCAGGATGAGAAGAAAGCTATTCCATCGGAAATACAAACTCCACCAATTAAGCTGGAATGATTATGAGTCGACCATGCCGTGAATGGGGTTGCCCCAATTTGGTTAAGTCACGTAGTCAGAAGGGCTACTGTGATGAGCATGCCTCAAAGCGCAGTGGCTGGACTCGTCGTGTAGATCGATCAGGTTCCACAACTGAACGTGGCTATGGCCACACATGGCGTAAGCTGCGTGAACGTATCTTGAAGCGTGATAACTATCTTTGTGTTGCATGTAAAGCAAAAGGCCGAATCGCTGAAGCCACAGATGTCGATCACATCAAGGCTAAAGCTCACGGCGGAACAGATGATCCAGATAATCTTCAATCACTGTGCACGCCGTGCCATAGAGAGAAGACAGCAAACGAAGGAAAGAAATAATGAAACGCCTATCTATCTTGGCAGCGATTATTGCATTCATCATGTCACCGTCACTGACATACGCCAAAGGCGGTGGTAGTCGAGGTGGATCAGTATCATCATCTGCACGATCATACAGCGCACCAGCTCGTAGCTATTCAACACGTCCAGCTGCTGCATCTAAGCCAACAACCAGAAGCAAATCATCTTGGTTTAGTAATCGCGATGATGATGTTGAGTGTTCTGTATTAAAGAAGAGTAAGCATGCGGCGGATCGCGCCGTGTATCGACGTTATTGCTGAAGGAAACAAAATGGATAATCCAATCCCTTTTGATATATCAAGCAAGACTGATCAAACGATTTGGAGTGCTTTCAATCCACTTACTCAAACAATGATTAGTACGCCATCTCGTGAAGAGTTTGAGCGCTTATATTTGTGTGACTGGTCAGCATCAATGCACGAAAGCCGGAACACAATTATTTGTAATGTATAATTGAGTTCTAAACCATCTGTTGAGTACCGATGGCAATAAGGGAAAGAGCCACGCCTAGAGTGAGCTGTGATCGCCTTGATAGTTTGGATTGCCAGTCCAGCCGATAGATCAGCGGTAGCGCCCACAAGCCTGTAAATCGATAAGAGTCGCCGGTTGGACAACCTAATCCCTGTCAGAAATGATGGGATTTTTTTATTTCTAAGACTTTTTACAGGGAGGGGGGGAGTCAAAAAGTTCAGGGCCTTGCCCTAAATGACCGCCCCCTTAAGTTCATTTTTACGTGAGCGAAATTAAAAATTCAGGGTGTTGACATGGGTGGAGTAAATGCGGTAGCGGGTGCAGGTCGCAAACCCAAGGTTAAAGCTACTGGCGATACTGATTTTGAAAATGTATTCGATATCGATGTGCCGGAATACATGGAGCATATGAGTAATGCTGTTGTCATGTGGAAGTCCATAGTTCCGGAATTGCTCAAACGGAAAATTCTAAAAGTCACGGATTTGCACAACATTGAAATGTTTTGCATGGCCTATCACAACCTGCGTGAAGCACAGCATGAAGTTGTTTTATATGGGGTTACCATCCAGACGGAAACTGGCCGAATAAAAAATCCAGCACTAACTGCCGTGAATGAAGCATCAAAACAATTGGCTTCCTTTGGGGCAATGTTGGGACTAGATCCAGCTTCACGTAATCGCCTTATGGGTGGCGGCAGTAAGCCAAAAAATAATCCATTTTCTGAGGTGCTGAATATGTAATGTGGGGTAGATATGACAGCTTTCCCAAACGTAGACATTGCGAATAAGTGGGCGAAGCAGGTCATAGCAGACAAAGTTCCTGCATGTAAATGGGTCAAATTGGCTTGTGAGCGCCATTTAAACGACCTAAAAAACAGTAAAAATAAAGATTTTCCATACAAATTTGATGCGAAATTAGCAGAAAAGAAGATCGCATTCATCGAATTATTGCCGCATACAAAAGGTGAATGGGCCCTAAAGCGACTCAAAATTACGCTGGAGCCTTGGCAGAAATTTGGTATTGCCTGCACGTTTGGTTGGGTCCGTAAAAAAGATGG
>NZ_DJDC01000056.1:0-307 GCF_002430855.1 Acinetobacter sp. UBA5934
AATTGGTTACCGCTTCTAATAGCAAAAAAAATTAGCATGATATAAAAAAGGGCGCTTATAGCGCCCTTTTTTTATTCCGCAAAATTAAAAATATTATGCCGGAATATTACGCACTGAAGCATTACGAATGGCTTCTTTTAGTGCTTCATAACCATGAATTGGTGGGAACTGAGGGAATTCAGCAATCACATTTTCTGGTGCATCAAATAGGAAACCGTGGTCTGCCTCACCCAGCATCGTTGTATCGTTATAAGAATCACCCGCTGCAATTACACGGAAGTTCAAACCGTGCAGCGCTTTCACTGCC
>NZ_DJDC01000056.1:393-4596 GCF_002430855.1 Acinetobacter sp. UBA5934
GGCGCTTCTGATCCGGCTGGCGAAGTTTATAATCGGTGATCATGCCATTTTCATCAGTTTCTAACTTGTGGCAGAAAATGGTTGGCCAATCGAGCTGCTTCATTAAAGGATGAGCAAACTCATAGAAAGTATCGGAAAGAATAATCAATTGAAAATGAGTACTCACCCATTTTACAAATTCTTTTGCACCCGGGAAGGGTCCCATATCTGCAATTACTTCCTGAATATCATTCAAGCCTAAACCGTGTTCTTTAAGAATATTCAGGCGCTGCGTCATTAACACATCGTAGTCTGGAATATCACGTGTAGTGGCTTCCAATGCTTTAATTCCAGTTTTTTTGGCAAAGTTAATCCAAATTTCTGGAACTAACACCCCCTCAAGATCAAGACATACGATTTCCATGGGTTCTCCCAATGTCAGTGAAAAATTTTGCGTTATCATAGCTTAAAAATCGACATTTCAGGTGTTGTTTTTTAAATCTATTTTATTCATAAGTATTTATTTTTTAGTGATAAGCAGATTATTTCAATTCTATTAAAATCGTTGCGAATTAAATTAATATAGGTTTTTTAAGTGTCCAAGCCTATAGCCAGGAACTGTCATGACTACAATCCCTACCATTGACATTGTCGATGCCCTTGCCTCTGAATATGCAGATAAATCTCCCAGCGAAATTCTGGAACTTGCTTTAAGTCAGGAAGGTGAAATTGCTATTTCATTTTCAGGTGCTGAAGATGTCGTTTTGATTGATATGGCTTCACATTTAGGTAAACCGTTTCGAGTCTTCAGTCTAGATACCGGTCGTTTACATGCAGAAACCTATCAATTTATCGACCAGGTCCGTAAACACTATAATATTGATATCGAAATTTGTTTCCCTGAAACAGAGGTGATGCAAAAACTGGTCACTGAAAAAGGTTTCTTTAGCTTCTATCGCGATGGTCATCAGGAATGTTGTGGTATCCGTAAAGTTCAGCCTTTACGTAAAAAGCTGGCGACATTGGATGGCTGGATTACTGGTCAACGTAAAGATCAAAGCCCGGGTACCCGTAATGAAATTCCGGTCGTCCAGGCAGATGCCGGTTTTTCAGGTCCAGGTAAGCAGTTGATTAAGTATAATCCCTTGGCAAACTGGTCGAGTTCCGATGTATGGAACTATATCCGCATGATGGAAATCCCTTATAATCCGCTGCATGAACGTGGTTTTATTTCTATTGGCTGTGAACCCTGCACCCGTCCTGTATTGCCGAATCAGCATGAACGCGAAGGTCGCTGGTGGTGGGAAGAAGCTACCCATAAAGAATGTGGTTTGCATGCAGGAAATTTAAAATAATATTTTTTTCAAAAAAACCACTGTGATTCAGTGGTTTTTTTTAACTTATGATTACACATAAAGCAGTTCATTTCTTTTTGAAAAAAGATATACTAAAAAGACGTTTTCATATAATTCTAACAAGCCTGTTCATATAAGAACAGCTACAAAATTGCAGTGAGGCATTCAACGCTATGCGTCCATTACACCCAATTGATTTTATTTTTCTGTCGCTTGAAAAACGTCAGCAACCGATGCACGTCGGCGGACTGTTCCTATTTCAAATTCCTGACAATGCACCTGATACATTTATTCAAGATCTTGTAGCGGATATTCGTAAATCCAAATGTCTTCCTGTTGCGCCTTTTAATAATAAACTCAATGGTCTATTTTGGGATGAAGACCAAGAATTCGATTTAGACCATCATTTTCGTCATATTGCGCTGCCTCATCCAGGCCGAATCCGTGAATTACTGACTTATATTTCCCAAGAACATAGCGCTCTGCTTGATCGTGCCAAACCTTTGTGGACCTGTAACATTATTGAAGGTATTGAGGGCAACCGCTTTGCCATGTACTTTAAAATCCACCATGCCATGGTGGATGGTATTGCCGGTATGCGTCTGGTTGAAAAATCCCTGTCGCATGATCCAGATGCAAAAAGTATTGTGCCACTCTGGTGTGTTGAAGGTCCTCGCGCTAAACGCATTAAAGCCCCACCTACGAGTCGCATAAAAAAAATTATGGGGACTTTAAAAGAGCAACTCGAAGCAACACCAAAAGTCATGTATGAATTATCCCAGACAATCTTTAAAGATATGGGACGTAATCCTGACTATGTTTCCAGTTTCCAGGCACCAAGCAGTATTTTAAATCAACGCGTGAGTTCTTCCCGTCGTTTTGCTGCACAATCTTTTGAATTGGGTCGCTTAAGCAGGATTGCCAAAGCACTCGGGGTGACTATTAATGATGTGGTTTTGGCCATATGTTCAGGCGCGTTGCGTGAATATTTGCTCAGTCAACATGCATTGCCGAAGAAACCGCTGATTGCGATGGTACCGGCTTCCGTGCGTGATGATAATTCTGATGTTTCTAACCGGATTACCATGATTTTGGCCAATTTAGGCACGGATAAAGAAACACCATTAGAACGTCTAAAAATTATTCGTCGTAGCGTGTTAAATGCAAAACAGCGTTTTAAACGCATGAACTCAAATCAAATTTTGAACTATAGTGCCTTGGTATATGGTGCAGCCGGCTTAAATATTGTGTCAGGCATGATGCCTAAACACCAAGCGTTCAATATCGTGATTTCTAACGTACCCGGGCCACGTGAACCGCTCTACTGGAATGGTGCGAAACTGGATGCGCTTTATCCGGCTTCAATTGTTCTGGATGGACAGGCACTTAATATTACAATGACCAGCTATTTAGATAAATTGGAAGTCGGGTTGACCGGTTGTCGCAACGCCTTACCGAAGATGCAAAACCTGCTTACCCATCTGGAAGATGAAATTCAGCGATTTGAAGATATTGTCGGGCAAGATATCCCGCCAAAGAAGTTGAGAGCGGTGAGTTAACCGCATTCCTAAAAAGTGAATAGTAAATGAATAAAGGGGCTTTTCAAAAGCCCCTTTATTTTATATTTGCAGGAGATTAATTTTTAATTGCACGACACTGATTTAATAGCTGATGGCAAGCTGAACGAATCATGGCAGCTGTAATTTGAACTTCTTTGCCCTGCTCATCCACAATATAACCACTGTGAGCTGGTTTATTTTCTAAAACATTCAAACTTTTTTTAATAATTGCTTTGCTCATACTCATGTCATACCTCTTTTTTGCTAAGCCAAAACTGGGAGATTTTGGCTTTGGCTACTGTGTATGACTAGTATTCAAAATTAAGCTTAAAAAGTAAAATTTCAGATGTAACAAGTGTTTAACGATATTCTGTTACAATTTCAGCTGAGAATGATATCGTATTGCTCTTGCGTATACAGATTTTCTACCTGAAATTTGATGATACGCCCGATAAAGTGCTCTAAATCCGCCACTGCCGGTGCTTCTGCTGTTAACAATCGGTCAATCACCGAAGGATGTGCCACCACGGTAAAACCACTTTTACTTTCAAAAGCACGCGCATATCTCAAAATTTCGCGAAAAATTTCGTAACACACTGTCTCTGCTGTTTTCACATAGCCGCGCCCCTGACACGTCGGGCACGATTCACATAATAAGTGCTCTAAAGATTCGCGCGTGCGTTTGCGTGTCATTTCCACCAGACCCAGTTCGGACACTTGCGTGATTTTGGTTTTGGCATGATCACGTTCCAGCATACGTTCAAACTGGCTCATAACTTCTTCACGATGCTGGGCTTCCTGCATGTCAATAAAGTCAATAATGATAATACCGCCCAAATTACGTAAGCGCAGCTGACGGGCAATCACCTGAGTCGCTTCCATATTGGTTTTAAATACGGTGTCTTCTAAAGTCCGGCCACCGACATAGGAACCCGTATTCACATCAATGGTGGTCATGGCTTCGGTCTGGTCTATCATCAGATAGCCACCCGACTTCAGTGCTACACGTGTTTGCAGGGCCTTCTGAATATCTTCTTCGACATTATACAAGTCAAAAATAGGACGCTCACCGGGATAGTGAACCAGTCGGTCTTGCATACTCGGCACAAACTCAAGTACAAATTCTTGCAACTTGGCATGTATTTCACGTGAATCGACAGAAATTTTAGAGGTATCGGCATTGGCCAAATCACGAATAATTCGCTGTGGTAGAGGCAGTTCCTCAAAAATCAGTGAAGGCACGGCAATGCTTTTTTGCTTGCGCTGAATAAATTCCCAAAGCTTGGCCAAATACGCCATATCCTGGGCAA
>NZ_DJDC01000055.1:0-3083 GCF_002430855.1 Acinetobacter sp. UBA5934
TCAAGCACCAGATTTTATACAGTACTTTTCCCATGCGTTTACGCTGGCGCTTTCATAATTTACTGTTACAGCAAAGCCTGGATTTTTTTCACAATGACTTTGCCGGGCGTTTATCGGCCAAAGTTATGCAAACCTCGCTTGCAGTACGTGAGTTCTGGGTAATTTTAGGTGACATGCTGGCTTATGTGCTGATTTACTTTGTCACCATCAGTTTTGTGCTGGGGTCAATTTCCCCCCTACTGATTTTGCCTCTGCTGCTTTGGCTGGTGCTGTTTATTTCTGCTGCCTGCTTTTTTATTCCACGTTTAAGCCGGATTTCAAGTCAACAGGCCGATGCCCGGGCAGTGATGACCGGTCGTGTTACGGATGCCTATACCAATATTCAAACCGTTAAATTATTTGCCCATGCTGGCCGTGAAAGTAAGTATGCCAAAGAGTCCATGCAAGACTTTATGATCACGGTGTATAAACAGATGCGTCTGGGCGCCCAGTACGAAATCAGCATAAATTTATTGAGTGTGGTTTTATATGTCGGAGTTTTAGGCACCGCCATTTGGCTCTGGATTGATGGTCAGGCGGAACTCGGTATTATTGCGGCAACGACTGCCATGATTTTAAAACTCAACAGTATTGCCGAGTTTATGATGTGGCAATCTTCTGCCCTGTTTGAAAATGTCGGTACCATTCAGGATGGCATGAAGACTTTAGGCCGTCCGATTCATATTCAAGACAAAATCGAAGCTCAACCTTTACAGGTCCAGCATGGTGAAATCAAATTTGAAGATGTCAGCTTTGCTTATCAAAATAAAAATGTGATTGATCATTTTAATTTAACCATTAAACCGGGTGAAAAAATTGGCATTGTCGGGCGTTCTGGTGCAGGAAAATCCACACTGATTCAACTGTTACTACATTTTTATGATATCAACCAAGGTCGTATTTCGATCGATAGCCAAAATATTCAAGATGTGACTCAGGACAGTCTGCGTAAAAATATTGCTTTTGTGACTCAAGATACCTCTTTGTTACATCGCACCGTGGCCGAAAATATTAAATACGGTCGTCCCGATGCAACAGATGAAGATATGTTTGAAGCGGTGCGTAAGGCCAAGGCGGAAGACTTTATTCCACAGCTTACTGATTTGCGTGGTAAAACCGGATATGAAGCCTATGTCGGTGAACGCGGTGTAAAACTGTCTGGTGGTCAACGTCAGCGTATTGCGATTGCCCGGGTATTTTTAAAAGATGCTCCTATCCTGATTTTAGATGAAGCCACCAGTGCGTTAGATTCTGAAGTTGAAGCGGCCATCCAGTCCAGTCTGGATGAACTGATGCAAGGCAAAACCGTCATTGCCATCGCGCATCGATTATCCACCATTGCGCAAATGGATCGTCTGGTGGTTCTAGATGAAGGCAGAATTGTAGAGCAAGGTACGCATGATGAACTGGTTGCATTAGGCGGCATTTATGCACATTTGTGGCAACGACAAACCGGCAGTTTTTTGATAGAACAACAGGCATTGAAGAAAAAGGAAGCGCATTAATGCTGTATTTAGAAGATATAAACGTCGGTGATCGTTTCATTAGCCGTGAATATGAAATGACCTTGGAGGAAATCAAGCAATTTGCGCATGTGTATGATCCTCAGGTTTTTCATACCGATGAAGATCAGGCCAAACAGCATCCGGTTTTTCAAGGTATTGCTGCCAGTGGCTGGCACACCTGTGCAGTGACCATGCGTTTATGGACGGAATGTTTTCCGGTCGCTTATGGTCTGATTGGTTCAGAGTCTAGTCTGCGCTGGCCACGTCCGACACGTCCTGGCGATAAGATTCATGTGGAAGTGGAAATTGTGGCAGTTACGCCATCAAAAAGTAAAACTGACCGCGCTATAGTCAGTTATGTGACCCAGGCCTTCAATCAGAATCATGATGTATTACTTATTTCCACCACTAAAATTTTGGTTTTTAAAAAAGAATACAAGCCTGACTAAGATTCGGGCTTTCAAAGTATTGTCGAACAATTTTAACAAGTTACGATTTCAATTCATGCCAATATGGTACCGACAAATAGAAAAACGAATAAATGCAATGGATGGCGCATGAAAACGATTTCTCCAAGACAGGATCAAGGAATACCAGGTGTTTATGGACTGCTGCTGTTAGATGTGGTGTCCCGTTGGGGCTATACTGCTGAAGCACTGTTTACCCCTTTTCACTTAAACAGTGAACAATTGGCAGATCCCAACTTTCGTATTCCGACCCCCGTTGCCAATGAACTGGTCAAACATGCACTACGCCTAACCGGTGAACCGACTTTAGGTTTCCATTTAGGAACCCAGATGCGTATCTCGATTCATGGCTTTATTGGCTATGCCATTATGACCGCGCATGATATTACCGATGCCTTAATCCTGGCGAACCGCTTTATTCAGCTACGTCTGCCTTTTTTACAGCTTTATTTTTCCACTTTTGGTGAAAAAGCCACGCTACAATTGCAATGTGACTTTGACCTTGAACCCCTGCGGACTGAAATTGCCATTGCCCTGACCTTTGGCATTATCACCATGGCCAAAGCCCTGACCGGTTGTGAAGATCTCTCTGGTGAGATTGATTTTGATTTTCCCAAACCGCCCGGTTTTGAACGCTATATGGCAAAATTCCCATCGCATCAGTTCCGTTTTGAACAGCCGCATTTGCTTTCCAGTTTTGATAAAAAATATCTCGGTTTAAAGATGGTCAATGCTGACCCGATTGCCAGCCAGATTGCGATTAACCAATGTGAAGCCGAATTGTCTGCCTTGGGTGAGCGCCGTCGCCTGGCCATGCGGGTACGTGATATTTTGACCAATTCAGAGCAGCATTATTTAAGCATCGAAAACGTTGCAGATCGTCTGCATATGTCCGATCGGACTTTAAAACGTCAATTGGCTGCCGAAGGTACTTCCTTCTCAACCCTCGTGGATGAAGTGCGCTATCGTCATGCGACTTCCCTGCTTTCACGTACTGATTACACCCTTGAGCAGATTGCCGATGAAATTGGCTATAGCGATGTGGCCAATTTCAGCCGTGCTTTTAAACGCT
>NZ_DJDC01000053.1:0-8320 GCF_002430855.1 Acinetobacter sp. UBA5934
GGTGAATTTGCCACCATTAAAACCACACGCCAAACCGGTGGCTATGATATTCGCAGTTTCAAGATTCGGCTCACCCCTGCCCAGCCAATGGCAGATTTAAAAGTGGGCATGAGCGTACTGTTTAAAGTGAAAGAGTCTTAATTATGCTGCATGGCATACTGTGTGAACTTCGCTATTTGCTCAAGCATAAGTGGGACTTGTGCATGGTCACACTGGCACCTGCATTTATGATTGTGCTGTTCGCCAGTATGTTTGCTCAAGGCAAACCCAGCCATCTGCCGATTGCGATTATTGACCAGGACCAGAGTGAACTGAGCCAAAACATTATTCATCATGCCGGTCTGAACCACAGCCTGAAAATCAGTACGATTTCCAACAGTCAGGATGAGGTTGAACAGCTACTCAATCAAAATAAGATCTGGGGTTATATCAGCATTCCCGAAGGTGCCGAACAACGGCTGGTTCAAGCCAAGGATGCTGAAATCAGTATTGCCTATAACCAAAGTTATTTTAGTGTCGGCAATAGCATTTCTTCTGCCATGCTAATCAGTACCTTACAGGCACTGGCCGACTTTACTGGACACAGTTATTTGCAAAACCAGATTCCTTATCTGGATGCACCGACACCCAATATCAAGATTTCGCCGCTATACAACCCGGGCCTAAGTTATGAGTTTTATTTAGAACCGTACATGATTCCAGCGATTTTGCATTTATTGCTCTGTTGTTGTGTGGCATTTTCAGTTGGACAAGAACTGAAATTTAATACCACCACGCAGTGGCTCGCACAGCCAAATATCTTGCTTGCCCTGTTTGCCAAAAATATGACTTATGTACTGATTTTCAGCTTTTGGACCTGGCTGTGGATGTTCTGGTTGATTGAAATTCGAGGCTGGTTTGTTGCAGGTCAATTGTGGATGATTCTACTGGGGCAATTTCTTCTCTATAGTGCGTATGCCTTTATTAGCAGCAGCGTGGTTTTAGCCACCCGTGATCTGGCGAAAAGTTTTGGTTTTATTGCGGTGTATGGCGGTTCTTCTTTAAGTTTTGCCGGCGTAACTTTACCATTGAATAATGCGCCTTTATTCACCCAGTTCTGGTCCAATATTATTCCCTATACCCCTTATGCCAAGTTACAGACAGAACAATGGGTCATCGGTAGTCCTGTATCCATTTCACTGTTACCAATTGCAGTTTTAGCATTTTATTGCCTGTTGTATATGAGCACCGCCTATCTATTCCTTAAAAAGCATATAAAGGGAGTTCAGGCATGAAAACGACTCCTAAAAACTTTCTATACTTTTATTTTAAAACCTTTAAAAATATTACTGCGAATAGTTCTATTTTGACCACGTTGGTGCTCTCGGTATTTGTATATAGTTTCTTTTATCCAGCTGCGTATAAAGCCGAACATGCTGAATCATTGCCTATCATTATTGTCGATGAAGAACAAAGCCTAGTGACCTCCAAGATTATTGACGAAGTTACCAAAAGTCCTAATGTGGAAATCCGTGCAGTGATGGGCAATTTTGCCGAAGCACAGCAAATGATCAGGCTGCAACAGGCGGATGGGATTTTACTGCTGCCAGATAACTTATCCGGCAGTCTGCGCCGAGGTGAAGTGGGCGGCATCGGTTTGTATTTAAGTGCGGCCAATTTTTTAAAAACCCAAAAGATTGGTTTGGGACTGGCTGCATCAGTTGAACATGCGTTGGCCGAACAGGCTGAAAAATTTCAGAATATTTCAGAATTTTCTCTGGCACTATCGATTCATCAAATTCCTTTGTTCAATACCTTGTCTGGCTATGGCAGTTATATTTTTCCGGCCGTTGCTCCACTGATTATCCATCAAACTATTCTGCTGGGTTTGTGCATGTTGATTGCAGGCTATCGTGAGAAGCACTGGACACCCAATCGAACCGAATTTTGGGCTTTGTTTGGTGCCATTTTAACTATAGGCTTTTTAGGTTGTTTGTATCTGTTTGGATTTACCTTTTGGCTAAATGATTATCCACGTGGCGGTAATTTCCTGGGCATGCTCATTGCGGTACCTATATTTCTGAGCTGCGTGATTGGCTTGAGCATGCTGATTGCATCTTTTCTGGATATGCCAGAACGTGCAGGTCATGTGATTGTCTTTACCTCTATTCCCCTGTTTCTGCTTTCAGGTACGGCATGGCCGCATGCTGCAATGCCAGAATGGATGCAATGGTTGGGTCAAGCTCTTCCGTCCACCCAAGGCATACAGATGTTTATTCAATTGAACCAGATGGGCGTGCCAACTCAGCTGGTCATTCCGAAAATGATTTATCTGGCGACTTTTGCGGGTATTTGCCTAGTTTGGTCATATTTCAGGCTGACCCGAGCTGCTCAAAAATAATCTTTTACGTATGACGTCATAAGATTATTAAATAAAACTTTACAATTTGACTATTTCTTGTACTAAAAATGATCTTTTTTTGACCTTTTGAATCAATTGTGAAGAAAAAAGTTAGATTGAATGTATTAATCGATGCAAAATAGCCCCCTGTTCATATTCCATGAATATTTTTTATATGATTCATTCCCACGCTTCCACTAACATGCCGATGTGATATCGACAGTGTTACAGCAGCTTTTTCATTAAAAATTTGATTTTAAGGGCTTAGCATGAAAAGGATTAAGATTAGTCTTGCTTGGCAAATCGTCATTGCGCTCATTTTAGGTGTGCTTGTAGGCTCTTTTCTACATTATTCTCCCGAATATCGTGAAACTCTAATTAATAATCTGCTGAGTCCTTTGGGCGCAATCTTTATTAATTTGATTAAGATGATCGTCATTCCACTTGTCGTTTCAATGCTGATTTTAGGTATTGCCAATACAAGTCATGGTCAAAATTTGGGTAAGCTTGGTTTCAAAACCATTGTTTATTTTGAAGTTATTACCACTGTTGCGATTATTGTCGGTCTGGTTGCTGCAAATATATTCCAGCCGGGCGCCGGTATTGACATGTCGAGTTTGACACAAACCGATATCTCTCAATATCAGCAAACCACCCAGGAAGTGAGTAGCCACTCTCATGGTCTGGTGAATACCATTTTATCTTTAATTCCTTCCAATATTTTTGGATCACTGACTGATGGGCATATGCTGCCAATCATCTTCTTCTCCGTGATCTTTGGTGTTGGTTTAGGGTCTTTAGCCAAAGAAACCAAGAAACCGCTGATTGATGTGTTGCATGCGATTTCTGAAACCATGTTCAAAGTGACCCACATGATCATGCTTTTTGCACCATTCGGTGTATTCGGCCTGATTGCGGCTACCGTTGCGAACTTTGGTTTTGCTTCACTGCTGCCATTATTGAAATTGGCTCTATTGGTTTACGGCGCTATTTTCTTCTTCATCTTTGTCATTTTAGGACTTGTCGCTAAATTCTGTGGTTTCAGTATTTGGGAAATTATTAAAATTCTAAAAGATGAGCTGATTCTGTCTTATTCAACTGCAAGTTCCGAGACAGTATTACCGCGCCTGATGGAAAAAATGGAAGCCTATGGTGCGCCAAAATCCATTACCAGTTTTGTTATTCCAATCGGTTATTCATTTAACCTGGATGGTTCGACACTTTATCAAAGTATTGCAGCGATCTTTATTGCGCAGCTTTACGGTATTGATTTAACCATTACTCAGCAAATTATTCTGGTTCTAACCTTAATGATTACCTCTAAAGGTATTGCCGGTGTTCCGGGTGTGTCTTTCGTTGTATTGTTGGCAACCTTGGGCAGTGTGGGTATTCCACTTGAAGGCTTGGCATTTATTGCCGGTATTGACCGTATTTTAGATATGGCGCGTACTGTGCTGAATGTAATTGGTAACTCATTAGCTGTTCTTGTGATCAGTAAATGGGAAGGTAAATTTGATGCTGAAAAGCAAAAAGATTATCAAGTTGAAATGAAACAGGCTGCATAATTTATAATATTAAAAAAGGAAGCTTCGGCTTCCTTTTTTATTACAAACAAAAAGAATTCCAACCAAATTAAATTTTAAAAATTTTCCTTATATTTAGTTTTCAATTGAAAACTAAAACAAAAAAGATAATACTGATTAAATATTAATCAAAAAATAAACTACAAAAGGAAGATAAATGGAAAATTTCATAAATAAGCTTCAAAGCCATATTGACCATGTTAAACGTGTTGGGGAACACTGCTCTACTGAGGAAACAACTAAACAAGCATTAATTTTACCGCTTTTAGACATTCTTGGCTTTAGTCCTTACGATCCCACAAAAGTATTAGCAGAATTTGCTGCTGATTTTCCAGGAGTCAAATCAACAGAAAGAGTTGATTATGCTTTATATTGCAATGGTCAACCTGTGATGTTTATTGAAGCAAAACCGTATGTAGCAAATCTAACCAATCATGCCCCACAATTATCCCGTTATTTTAATAGCAGTCTAGGCGTTACCATTGGAGCAATTACCAATGGTAAAGAATGGCGTTTTTTTACTGATTTAATTAATCCTAATGTCATGGATGAGAAACCATTTCTAACCGTTGATTTTATGAAACATAAAGCGGAAGAGCTGGTACAGTTAGCCGAATTTAAGCATGATAATTTCCACGTAGAAAAATTACGTTTCTTTGCAGAAGAAAATCAATATATCCAACAATTTAAAGCAGTAATTAAGAAAAGTATTAATGAAATTGATTTAGATTTTGTTCGCTATGTTGCACAGCAAGCAAATATTCAGCGCCAATTAAATACTAAATTTTTAGAAACGATACAACCATTTGTAAAACAAGCCGTTGAACAAGCTATCAGTGATACAGTTGTTAAGGGATTATCATCCCCAACGATTATTACCGCTCAAACAATTGAACCGAAATCCGAACAAACTATTGATCAACCAATTGATAAAGGATTTAAAGATATTGTTAATTCTGACAACGACAAAATTATTACGACAAAAGATGAGCAAGAACTGTTTCGAATAGTGAGTGAACTTTTCCCTGAATCAGATTTAGCAACTAGAGATACAGAAAGCTATTACTCTGTTTTATACCAAAATAAAAACAATCGTTGGTTATTTAGATACGATGTAAATCGAAAACGACCTACAATTCAATTTAATATAAATATTGATGACCAGCGTAAATTAGAATTATTACGTGCAGGACTAGAAGTATTAACTAATGGACAAGTTTATTTAGATAAACCAGAACATATTTATAGAGCTGTAGGCATCCTCAAAGATTGTCTGGATTACTGTAGTAACGATGATAATTTTAAAAGAAATGTTGCTTCTTAATTTTAAAGTCATAAAAAAGAGCGCCTAAGCGCTCTTTTTTAAATCAAAACTTATTCTTCGTCAGAATCTCTTAGATCCGATTCAGTATCAGCTTCATCAGCGATAGTTTCATCATCCACCAAAGTTTCAGAATCAATTAAAGCTGTAGAGGCAACAACTTCTTCACATTTAACCGCCTCAATAAACTCATCTTCTTCTACAGCTTCAACCGAAACCACACCTACAAGTAACTCATCATTACCTAAACGGATCAATCGAACACCTTGGGCATTACGACCAGTTTGCGCAACTTCAGAAGCACGTGTACGAACTAACGTACCACCATCAGAAATCAGCATCAGTTCTTTAGAGGCATCAATTGCAACCGCACCTACCAACTGACCGTTACGCTCAGAGGTCTTGATCGCAATCACGCCCTTACCGCCACGTTTCTTGGTCGGGAAGTCATCTACCGGAGTACGTTTACCGTAACCATTTTCAGAAGCACACAGCACTTCACCCGTTTCAGGTACAACCACCAGTGAAACAATACGGCTAATTAAAGCTGAATCTGAACTATCTTCATCATCTGACTCGATATCAGCATCTTCGGCATCTTCAACTTGCGCTGCACCAATGGTCACACGCATACCGCGTACACCTTTGGCTGAACGTCCCATTGAACGCACATCAGTTTCAGCAAAACGGATCGCTTTACCTTCATTCGAGAACAACATGATTTGCTGTTCGCCATCGGTAATCGCAACGCCAATTAAAGTGTCATCGCCATTAAGTTCAATGGCCCGTAAACCGTTCGAACGAACATTACTGAACTGTTCAAGTTCTACACGTTTGATCGTACCGTACTCGGTGGCCATAAACACATAGAAGTTTTTACGTACTGCTTCCGCTTGCTGTGCAAAGTCGGCAATGACTTGATCATCCAGATCGCTTGCTGAAAGCTCAACACCCAATTGCTTCAATTGAACACGTAATGCATCAGACAAGTCATCTGCACCATCTTCAAGTTCAGCAAGTGCTACTTCTAGTTCAGCATAATGTGAATTGATAATTTCATTTTCTTGAAGTTTCGCAGCATTGGCTTTTACAAATGCCTTAAAATCAACCAGACGATCTTTAAATTTCTTCGGTGCATCAATCACCGGAAGAATAGCGGTAATGGTCTCGTTCGCATCCAGCGGCAACAGGTTCACCATTGGGCGACCTTTGGCACCACGTGATGCTTGGGGCACTTCAAATACTTTCAGACGATAGACTTTACCTACATCAGTGAAGCAAAGCACCGTTGCGTGGTTCGAAGTCACAATCAGATGCTGGATGTAATCGTCTTCTTTCATTGAAGTCGCAGACTTACCACGACCACCACGACGCTGTGCAGCATAGTCAGAAAGTGGCTGGGTTTTCGCATAACCGGTTTTAGAAACGGTCAATACCACCTGTTCTTCAGGAATCAAATCTTCACGAGAGAAATCAATACGTGATTCAACAATAGCAGTTTTACGCGCATCGCCATATTGTTGCAGGATTAACGCCAATTCTTCTTTAATCACTGCCATCAATAAATTGAAATCGTTCAGAATTGCAGTTAATTCAGCAATTTGACCCAAAATTTCAGAATATTCAGCATGTAGCTTGTCTTGTTCCAGACCGGTTAAGCGATGTAAACGCAGTTCCATAATCGCGTTAACTTGTGTTGGTGACAGACGGTAAATATTACCTTCCAGACCAAATGGTTTCGCTGGATCTTCGCCTTCAATTTCGTCAGGACGTACCGATACTGAACCTGCTTTTTCAAGCAATGCAACAACACCGCCACCTGCCCATTCACCCGCTTGTAAACGCTCACGCGCTTCAGCCGGATTGGCAGAAGTTTTGATGGTTTCGATAATGGCATCAATATTTGCCAGAGCAACCGTCAAACCTTCCAAGATATGACCACGTTCACGTGCTTTACGAAGTTCGAACATGGTACGGCGAGTCACCACTTCTTGGCGGTGACGAATAAACGCTGCAATGATGTCTTTCAAGTTCATCAACTTCGGCTGACCGTTGTCGAGGCAGACCATGTTGATGCTGAAAGAATTTTCAAGTTGTGTGTTCTGGAACAGGTTATTCACAATTACTTCAGCGTTTTCGCCACGCTTCAAATCAATTGCAATACGCATCCCGTCTTTGTCGGATTCGTCACGAAGTTCCGAAATACCTTCAAGTTTTTTCTCTTTAACCAATTCAGCAATACGTTCAATCGTTTTTGCTTTATTGACTTGATATGGAATTTCAGTAAATACGATAGTGGTACGACCGTTTTTCGGGTCTTCTTCAAAATGATATTTACCACGAATATGCAAACGGCCTTTACCGGTACGGTAAGCATCGACAATGCCCGATTTACCGTAAATGATACCGCCTGTAGGGAAATCTGGACCAGAAATGTGTTCCATCAACCCTTCAATTGAAATATTCGGGTTTTCCGCATAGGCCAAACATGCATTGACCACTTCGGTCATGTTGTGTGGCGCCATATTGGTCGCCATACCCACAGCAATACCGGTTACACCGTTAATCAGCAAGTTAGGCACACGTGTCGGCATAACTTGTGGAATACGTTCAGAACCGTCGTAGTTGTCTTCCCACTCGACTGTATCTTTTTCCAGATCAGCCAAAAGTTCATGGGTGAGCTTACGCATACGCACTTCGGTATAACGCATTGCTGCTGCGCTATCGCCATCGACTGAACCGAAGTTACCCTGACCATCCACCAATTGATAACGCAAGCTAAAGTCTTGCGCCATACGAACAATGGTCTCATAAACAGCAGAGTCACCATGCGGGTGATATTTACCGATCACGTCACCGACTACACGGGCTGACTTTTTGTATGCTTTATTGTAGTCGTTGCCCAATTCGTGCATAGCGAAAAGCACACGACGATGAACAGGCTTTAAGCCATCTCTCACGTCAGGTAATGCACGAGAAACAATAACGCTCATGGCATAGTCGAGATATGAGCTTTTGAGTTCATCCTCAATGGCA